>CAYGVA010000081.1:0-16729 GCA_964353225.1 uncultured Leptolyngbya sp. | reverse complement strand
CCCCAGGGACCCACCCACCACCACCACTTCACATTCCCAAACCTCTTCGGCAGAGGGCAAAAACGAGAGCTGGGGTCGGCCGTTGGCTGCCTGCAAAAGCTGGAGGCCCGCAGCGGTTTGGCTAGTGGCCTCAGAGCGCCCAAGGGGGGTCGTGATCGCCGGGCTGGGTTGGGCAAGGTAGCTGCCAGCGGTCTGAAACGCTTCTAACAACAGCGCCACCAATATGAATCCCACCGCCATCGTCAGGGAAAGGTGAAGCCGCCGCTGCCGTCGCCACCGCTTCAGCATCAGGGTCCGGTATCGAGGGGATTGGATCATCAAAAAGGGCGTCTAAGACCAAGCACAATTGCACAAACCGCTGTCCTCGGGTCTCTAAGGGGGCACCGTCAGGGGCGCAACCCTCACCGATACCCTTAACCTGCGCGTTTGCAACCCATGGGTGGAGACAAAAGACGTCAGCGCAAGGACAAAATGACCGAATTGACCGGCGCTCTCGCCTGGATATGGTAACTCTCGGTTGAGATTTCAACCGGTTTTCCTGGATTTAAGGGTTGTTAGTAGATTTCTGAATCGCTCTGGAGAGTCTGGTTGTATCCTTAGGTCGCAAGTAGGATTCTGGGGTGAGTTGGAACCATGACTCAGGCATATCCGGAGGGGGCTGCGGAGACAATTGCGGGGGCGACGGACGCCATTGCTAAGGTTGTGGTGCAATGGGTAGATGCCCGACTAGAGGCCACCGATCGCGACGGTGAAATCCAGTTGTTGGGCGATCGATTGCAAGATCTCGGCATGTTCCCAGCGAGCCGCATCACCTATTTCAAGGAAACCGCCGATAGCGAGCATCGTCTGGGCTTACAGGTGATCATTGTCGAGCCCCAGCATATTCGGGTCTGCCTGCGGCTCCTATACGATCGCCTCCTAGAAAACCCCCTCGACTGCCGTCTCCAAGTGGTGCTGCGGTCAGTGCGGCTGCTATTACAAACCCGCAACGCCGAAGATCTACTGGCCCTGCCCAACGCCATCGAGACCCTGTTACCCGCCCGACAGATTTTCCAAGCGCGGGCCGAGGCCTATGCCCTGCAAGGGGGAGAGCATTCCCCAGCGGAAACCGCCAATTTAGAACTGCTGCGCTATCGGCTCAATCTCCCCCACGAGGAAGCCGACTATATGGTCCAACGGGCCTTAGGCCCCTATTTAGATCGTCAGGCGAAGCTACAAAAATACCGCGAGGTGCTCACGGCGGAGTTAGATCGGGGCACCCCCCTAAGCGAAGCCACCTGGGCAGAGTTGCGGACCCTTTATCAAAGCTTGGGCCTAACCCAAGCGGATGTGGCCACCATCGGTGCAGCATCGGCCACCCAATTTCAGATCGAGGCGACCCAAGCCCAAATCCCAGAACTAGAGCCCAGCAAACCCGGAGAAGCCCAGCGAACCGCCCCAGCGCTACCGCCCACTGAGCCCATGCCCCAGGTTCCAGATTTGGCCGCGCCGCTCCCCAACTACGGTGAGCGCTATCGTCAGGAATTTACTGAGGCGATCGCCCATACCCTCTACCCCAGCGAGTTTGATCGGGGGCGCTTAGAGATGGCTCGACGGCTGTGGGAGTTACCCCCCGATCCGGTGCAAGCCATGGAACAAGAGATCACCGCCGAGCATTATGGCCCCATCGACTCTGCCCAGGGCACTGACTACAGTCGCCTACGCCAACTGCTGTGGTCCGGCTATTGGGAAATGGCCGATCAAGAAACGGAACGATTAATCCTGACTGCATTGAGCCCAGATCTGAGTCCCCTCGATGCAGAAACAATCTTGAAATTGCCCTGCCAGGACCTCAGAACCCTAGATGCCCTCTGGAGCCGCTATGGTCAAGATCGATTTGGATTTAAGGCCCAGTACCTGATCTATTGCCAGGTGCAGCGACGGGCGGATGTTTTTTTGGAGGCGGTGGGTTGGCAGCAGGGTATCGGCATTGCCAATGTTAATGTCTTAACCCGGCGCAAAGCCTATCGCGACTTGCAGTTTGACGGGGAGGCACCAAATGGGCATCTACCCACTTGGCGCTGGGGTTGTGATGCCCTAGAGGGTAACTATACGGTGCCTGAAAGGTTAGTCGAGTCGCTGTTTTCCCACCTGGAAAAATGTATACCGGACCTCGCCCCGCCCCCACCATCGCCCCTAGCAAACTGAGCAATATTAAGACGTTGACATTTTCTTTGACATCAACCGGGTGAACCGATGCAGACTGAGGCGGTGCAATGGAGCTATCAAGATTTAGACCTACTGCTGGACCAGGAAGAATGGCAGGCGGCGGACCAGGTGACCTTAGCCCTGATGGTGGCAGCCACCCAGCGGGAGGCGGAGGGGTGGTTGGATGAGGGGGCGATCGCCCGCTTACCCTGTGAGGTCCTCAACCAGATCGATCAGCGCTGGATGCGCTATAGCAATGGCCATTTTGGGCTGACCGCCCAGCAGCAGATCTACCGCCAAAGCTGTGGCAAGGAGGCATTTGAATTTAGCCGTCAGGTGGGGTGGACGGTGGCGAAGTTTCGCCCGTTTGGATTTTTTAAGTTCTACGATTTTTTGAACTTCACCCTAGAAGCGCCCCAGGGGCATTTGCCAGCCCTGTGGTTTTGGCATTTGCCCTGGCATCGGTCTTGGCGCATGGGGGGCATTGGCACGGGGCGCGGCGCGGCCTTTGGAGATGCCCATTTATTTGATGCATTGATGCTGCGCCTAGAGCGCTGTCAATCGTTATAAATCAGCGGTATGCCCTGGGGCAAACGTATCCTCGTTGTTGTTTCAACGCATTACTCCCTACAGCCTCGCCCATCATGGGCAACCAAAAAACGAAGAATAGGCTCAATGAATTGGTCGTAGGTTGGGACCGCCATGCCCTAAATATCCTGGTGGAATTGAGTGAATCTTGCTGAAGTCGTCGTATTTTTCTTAAGCTGCTGCTGCGTTCCTATTTGCCTCAGGCTCCATTGTGTCGATGATCTGCAAAAGCTCTCGCTCAAAGGTCACCTGCGCACGGTTTGTGCGTCCACCAATATAAAGCTGCCCCTCCGACTCCAACGCCCACACCTGGGAGTGGGAGACATAGCTCATCAACACCCCAATCATCAGCAACCCAAACCCCAGATACACCAGCGGAATCCCTGGGTCCGCCTTGATCTGGAGCCCCGTACTACCCACCAAATCCACAATCGAGAGGGTGATGCCGTTTACCTCCGTAGACATCCCCTTTCGCACCGTCGAAATCAACTGACCATCAATGCCATAGACCAGCAACGTGCCCTGTAAATCCGTCGCCACGAGGGAGACGCCCTCGCTCATGTCAGGCTTTGTCGGCACCCACCCACCCCAAATTCGAGCTTTTCCTTCGGTTTCGAGCTGGGCCATGGGCAAATCTAGCACCGGGCTGTTGTTAAAGCGTACCCGCACCCCAGCAATGCCCCAGTCCGCTTGATAAAGGGTGACCCCGCGATAGCGCAGCGGCTTGTTGACATGGATGGTGTCGCGCTTCAGCTCCGCCCCTGCTGGGTCCACCACCGACAGATCCGAGTAAAACTGGTCGATCGCCCCCTCAGGGGTGTAGTCAATCCAGAAGCGGTTCACCTTTACCGCCCAATCCTTTGGAATTTGAGCCGCAGCCCAGGGACCGGCATCAAAAATATTGCGGATCTGAAAAGTTTGCCCCCCAGGGATAAGCTCCTGGGCAAAGAAGCCGGTCATCGAACCCCAAATTGCCCCCGCCAAAATCAGCAACATGCTGGCATGGACGACGATCGGACCGATGCGTCCGGTGACGCCCTTTTGGGCATAGAGGGATTGGTCACGGGTAAAGGTGCGATAGCCCTGCTGCCCCAGGGTGGCTTCTATCTGATTCAAAGACCCCTGCTCTAGGGCACTACTTAGGGCCAACTTAGTGAACTGCCGGGGCTGAGTATAAAAGTTCCAGGGGCGAGAAAACCACCGCAGGGCCGTAATCTGGCGGGTAAAGGTGCAAGCGGTGAGGCTGGCCCCAAACAGAATCAGAATCGACAGGAACCACCAGGTCCGATACACATGGTCTAACCCCAGGGTTAGCAACACTTTCCAACTGAGAAACCCAAATAGAGCCGGATCCTCTGGGTAGTTGGCCTGGTAAAAGGCGAGGGATTCCCCTTGCTCGACAACGGTGCCGCTGGTGCTAAAAACCGCAATCAGCAGCAGCAGGGCGATCGCCAAGCGCAAATCCGCCAGCACGGGCAACAAGTCCCGCTTAAAGTACCGCTGTATCCCTTTCCAAAAATTGGTCATCATCGTCGTATCGATTGGGGCGACCTAGGGTCTCCCGACGCTCGTAAATGGTCTATGTTGCTCAAAATTTCCCCCGAAGCGGCAGCTCAAATCAGTTGCCCCGGCAAAAAACGGATCAGCAAAGAGAAGACCCCAAATCCCACCAACAGCACCCCACTGGTCGGGGTAATCCATCCCGACCAGCGACGCAGTTCTAGAAATCGCTTGATGGTAGCCGTAAAGCTGCCAGCTAAGACCAGCGGGAACACATAGCCGACGGTGTAGGCCAGCAAGAGGGCCGCCCCCAACCATGGGTCCTCATTAGCGGCGATCCAGGCCAGCAGCGTGGCTAAAACTGGCGTACTGCAAGGCGAGGCCACAACCCCAAAGGTCAACCCCAACAAGTAGCTTTTCACCACCACGGGCATTTCCCGGTTGAGGAACTCAATATTGCCAACGCTGGGCAGTGGGATGGGCAAAGCCTCCAACAGGTTAAGCCCCATCAAAATGGCTAAAACGCTGACCACAATCGGCAACCCCACCCCCACTTGGCCATAGATGCGCCCCAGGGTCCCGGCCAAGAGTCCTAAAATTGCCAACGTGGTGGCCAATCCCAAGGCAAAGCCGGTGGACTGAAACAAGGCTTGACGCTGGCTATTGGCGTCGTAGCCCCCCATATAGCCCACCATAATCGGCAGCATTGACAACATACAGGGGGTCAGGCTGGTTAATAACCCGGCCAAGCAAACAATGGTCAGGGTCAGCGGCGAAATATGGGTGAGTTGTGCAGCCACCAGCTGGTTGGCTTGCTGGCTCAGTTCGTAAAGACCGGTTTGTATGCCCTCAACCATGGTCTGCGATCGCCCATTACTATCAATCGTTTCTAATTGTATCGGGCTGTCTCAGGTTTCCGCTGCCGGTGCCGATGCCATCGCTAGTCTGGGTGCCCCACAGGGACCTCACAGACAACTCAAAAAGACCAATTGCCCCTAAACCGTTTTGGGTTGATGGCGTTTGGCGTTCAAATTGATCACATCCGACTCACGACTCTCTCTCGCCACCCGCACCAGTAGCGCCGCAATCACCAGACTAGAAATCATGGAGCTACCCCCATAGCTAAATAGAGGGAAGGGCAATCCCGTTGTCGGCATGACGCCAACCGCCACGGCAATATTCAAAAAAGCTTGTCCCACCAATAAAACAATGGCCCCCGTCGCCACTAAGCGATGCAAGGTTTTGGTTGCCTTCAGGGCAACTTGCATTCCCAAGCTGGCATAGGTGCATAAAAATCCTAGCAACACCAGACTGCCAATAAACCCAAACTCCTCGGCATACACCGCAAAAATGAAATCAGTGTACTGAATTGGCAAATAAAACAACTTCTGCTGGGAAAAACCAAACCCAGAGCCCCAGAACCCACCCGAGGCGATCGCCAATAGGCTTTGGATCAACTGATACCCATTTCCCATCGGATCTGCCCAAGGATCTAAGAACGCCGTAATTCGCTCCCGCTGGTAAGCATTCATACTGAGGCTGAAACCCGCCACTAACATCCCCCCCAGGGCCGTTGAGACCAAAGTACGGTAGGGCCATCCCGCCGCCAACGCAATCACCCACAAAGCCATGCCGCAGATCGTGGCGGTACTTAAATTAGGTTGCAAAAGGATCGTGCCAATCACCAGGATAAATAACCCCAACCAAATGCCGCGATCGGACCAAGGTAGCTTCAACCAAAACCCAAATACACGAGCCGCCTGCAAAATCAGCAGCGGCTTCATCAACTCCGATGGCTGAATCAAAAAAGGACCAATCGCTAACCATCGGGTCGCACCATTGATCGTGATCCCGAGCGCCGGCATGAGCGTCAGCAAGAGGAGACCGAGGAGAAAAAAGAAGCCCAGACCCGATAAGCGTATTAGCCGATCCAACGGCTGATGCACGATCCAATTAAAGGCCGATAATCCCAGGAAAATCCACAGGAGCTGAACGACCATATAGCGCCAGCCAAACCCCGTCTCAGATAGTGCTGTGGCATAGGAGGCTGAAAACAAAGTCACCAGCCCCAACCCCAGCCAAAGCAATGTTAGCCACCGCAGTAAACGCGCTTCCCGCGACCAATCTGCCGTAGTCGGATCAATAATAGGAATTAAGCGCAATAAGGACGCACCGGACACCAGGCTCATAGATTAAGAGTAGAGATAACAATAAACATGCTGCTCTAACGGGTACATAACTTTTTCCCTCTACCGAGGGCACCAAGCATCAGAATAGCGACTACTATACCCGGCCAGTATATCTAAGTCCTTTCAAAATAGAAGGCACCCCATGGCTGAGGTGCCTAAGCGATCTGCTGAGACGTTATTCTCATCGAGATCAGTCACTATTTTGTTAAAAAGAGAAAAGACAAATCAGAGCGCTAGGCCCCAAACAACAAAAGCGGTCTACTCCAGACCTGTATTTGCCCCAGGGACACCCGTTGCGAGCTGAACCTTAACAATCTTGCCGCCCATTTTTTGGATGCGCTGTTGCTCAGAAAACCAGTTGTCGTAAGGCACTAGCTTCGTAAAGAAGGTGTTTTGCAGTTCCCGCTGCGTACGAGTGCGCGTTTTGCTAGGGACACAGGCCGTAATTTTAAACATCCGCATAATGTCTAGGCTCTCCTGACTCAAAACTTCAATCAACCAAAACCTAAAGGGGTACCTTGAGCCGTTAATACAAGCCTCCCAAATAGAAGACCTAAAACGGATATTGCTACCCACTAACACTCCCCAAAATAATGACTCCCACAGTCACCCATTTCTTAGGCCAATGCCCCAGTGGTCAACCCACAAAACACTCGCCTCAGATATAAGTGCTGCGGGAGCACGTCTAAATCACAGTCAAGAGTGACTGCCTAGCTCAAGCCAGAGCAAATGTAGTCAAAATAGACACCCATTTCCTTGCCAGCGTCAGGACCAACCAGGCTAGCGGTGACTTCTTTCATCGCTTGAATGGCATTGACGGTAGCACCAGAAGGCACGCCCAAGGAGTTATAGGTTTCCTTGAGGCCATTGAGAACCCGCTCATCCAGGATGGAGGGGTTACCAGCCAACATGGCGTAGGTAGAGTAGCGGAGATAGTAGTCCAAGTCACGGATGCAAGCAGCATAGCGACGAGTGGTGTACATGTTCCCACCGGGGCGGGTGATGTCGGAGTACAACAAGGACTTGGCAACAGCGTCCTTGACGATCTCAGAGGAGTTAGCGCTGATTGCGGTTGCTGCCCGAACGCGCAGCTCACCGGTCTGGAAATAAGCCTTAAGCTTTTCCATGGAAGCACCGTCTAGGTACTTGCCCTGAACATCAGAGGAGTTAATGACAGCAGTAATTGCGTCTTGCATGGTTTGTTCCCTTAAATAACCTTCCTTGAATTGAACCTGTGGAGTGAAGCGGCAGAATTACTGCATGGCCCCGACAACATAGTCAAAGTAGGCTGATGCTTCAGCGGCATCTTCACCGGATAGGAGCCCAGAAGCAACACCCTTCATGCAGCGCACAGATTCGGCGACAGCAGGAATAGGCGTTCCCAAGGAGTTGTACATTTCCTTGACACCCACCAGCCCAATCTCTTCGATGGGGGTCACATCACCGGCAACCACACCGTAGGTGATGAGACGTAGGTAGTAATCCATGTCCCGCAAACAAGTCGCGGTCATTTCTTCACCATATGCGTTGCCACCAGGGGAAACGACATCAGGACGCTTTTGGAAAAGCTGATCGCCAGCTTGCTTCACAATCCGCTCACGGGACTCAGTTAGGATCTGAGCAATCCGCAAACGCTGCGCACCAGAAGACACAAAGCCCTTGATACGATCCAATTCGCCGGGGCTAAGGTAGCGAGCCTCAGCATCAGCGTTCACGATAGATTTCGTGACAATGCTCATTGATGGATTCCTCCGAAAAATGTAACCAGGTCTATAAATAACTGGTATTCGCTAATCTCAACTAACCATTAATTATGATTATTGAGGGCAAGGGGCCTCACCAGAAAAGGTAATCGTTATGTAGAACAAAACCGCACAATACAAATTCAGGGATCTGAAAACCACATCAGAGTTAACATCACCCTGTTTTAGGTCCTGTGGAAATATCCTCCATGACCTTTGGCCTAGCCACCTTCCGGAATCATTGTCCGGCATTGTCCTGATCATCCTAAGGGAGAAGAAATATTTTGTAACACTTTCCTCAGGTTGAGGCGCTACAGGCAACGCCAAGCACCGCGCATAACTTTGGGACTACTTACGAAAAAACTTAAAGCTCGAAAAAATTCAAGCTTTAAGTTTTTTGGCAGCGATCGCCCAGACAAGTATTAACCACTTCTAATCACTAATTAATAGCGACTAGAAGCGGCTGTTTTATGTCTTGGCTCTAGAGAGTCTTAGGTTAGAGGAGGCATTTAAAGCGCCTCTGCAGCCTAGACAACGGGCTCAAAGCTGGGGACTACCACATCACTGTTTTGTTTGGTGAGTTGCTCATACAAACGCTCTGTGTTGGGGAAATTAGCCGCCGGCAAAGTTGGGAACCGCCGATAGGGGACCGTATCTTCTCCAAAGCAATCACTGTACTCAGGGCTATTGACTAAATCTCGAACAAATGCACGCAATCCTTGGGTTGCTAACATTTGGTTGTATTTTTGGATTTCTGCCTGATTCAGCGGGGCACGTCCTAAGAAATGCTTAGTCCCTAGCTCTATCACCTTGGTATTAGGATATGGCGCGTAGAACTCCTTCAGATAGAGCTCTGAGCATCCCAGCGCTTCAATAAACTCTTTCAAGGTAATCTCACCATTGCCGAGCTTACTTTCCAGCGCTGTGAACTGGACAGTCACAACATAGGGTGCAATATCCCGTTCAAAGATCTGACGATAGGCCGCCTGAGCCACCACTTTGAGGTTGGGCTTGTCTGCTAGAGATGTCAGCTTAAAGATCTTGGTTTGTTCGCGCTGGCGATTGACCCCTTGACCAATCCGAAGTTGAATCTCAGCATCAGCCCGCATATCACCAACATCACCCAACTCAACAAAGCGTGGCGTCACCTCTGGTGAATTGGGAGCCATGCCCCGCTCAGGCAGGGTACCCATCCTCATGCCCCGCAGGGAAACACCCGCCGGCGTGAGATAACGCTCATAGGGAACGGTATCTTCGCCAAAGGCTTGGTCGTATTCAGGACTGCCGATAATTGCATCCACAAGGGCATAAAACCCTTGCTTTGCACAAATATCGAAGTACTTGTTGGTTTCCTGGCGTCCGTAAGTCGCCCGACCCATTAAGCGACGGTGCGTGTACTCAATGGCCTTCATGACATACAGCGGCGACCAATACAGCTTGCGGAAAACTGCCGACTTGGCCAGAGTTCGAATAAACTCTCGAAGCGTAATTTCACCGTTCTCCAACTTGGTTTCAGCAGCAGTCAAGCGCTGACCAGAGTAGGGTTCACAGCCAAAAATCTGTCGATAAGCCGCTTTAATGACGGTTTGGGTTGAACTCTCCGAGAACCGAACACTTTGCTGGGTGTTGCCAGTTGCGGGGATTTGATCGAGCTTAAAAACCTTGGGACCTAAGGAACCCGGTGCAACCCCACGGGCTCGCGGATTACTCACTTGGCTGGTAATTCCTGGTCCTCGCCGAACCAGAATTCGGCGGGTGTCCTTATTAAAGAAGGCCGGAGTATTGCTGGGGTTACGGGTCTCCTTGGGGAAGATAGCTCCAAACTGAATTTCCAAAGGATCATTCCCAGAACCATAGGGGTGCTGATCTGGCAGCGGTTGCTCATAAGCCGCAAACAATGTGACCAACTGAGGCACCTTGCGGAAAGGTGCGCTGTAATTGAAGAGATCAAATTGGGGACCCCAATTTCGGCATTCCTGAGCTTCTTGACCAAAGCCACGTAGGTAGGGAACCGTCTCTTCCCCAAAGTAATCTCCATACTCATTGGAGTCGATAAGGGCATCCACCAGCGCGGGAAGGCCACCGTTAGAAACAATTGAAAAGTATTTTTGAACCTCTTCACGGGAGCTAGGGGCTCGACCCAGAACATGGCGAAAGGCCAACTCAAGCGCCCGGCTATTGATGTAAGGCTCAAAGAAATTTTTGCGGTATAGCGGCGACTTACATAGGCGGCGAATAAATTCCTTCATGGAAATTTCGCCATTGTTCACCTTTGACTCTAGGTCAGAGATGTTGAGGGAGTAAGCCCGAGTGATATCACGCTCGAAAACCTGACGGTAGGCAGCTTTGATGACCGCTTTCTTTTCTAGGACAGAGAGTCCTGGCTTCATCGCGTACTTGGGTCGACGCTCCGATGCATTGAAGTAGATTTGAGGAAGCTGAAGACCTTGGAGATCGCCAGAGGGTCGTTGCCGAACCTTGTTTGATGGTGTCGGCGCTTTAAACTCACTCAATGCAACATCGAAGTATTGAGCGATAGTCCCTTGGGCGTCTTGATCTCCCTTGAAGTAACCTAGGGCCGCCTGCCGCATGGTTTGCAGGGCAACGATGGTGGCTGCCGAGGAACAGGCATTCTCAATGATTTCTCTGAGGCCACGAACATTGACAGAGAGAATGTTGGGATCCCCAGCCACGATCGCATAGGTGATGTACCGCAGAAACCAACTCATATCCCGCAGCGACTTTTGCATGTTGCTGGGGCCATAACGGGAGACGTTAATGGGGCGAAAACCAGCCGGAACTGGCCCTGAGGGGACAGAAGTGCTGAAGAGGGAGCCTAATCCCGCCAGAAAATTACCGCCACCACTACTCTTGCTTTCTATGTATGTTGCAGTACCTAACTTAGAGGCTTCTTGTTCATTGAGGGCCGTACCTGCCCGAGTCATTTCCATGGCGGATTCATCAACTGGCGGACGTTCCAAGTAAGCCAGTGGAGAGCCCCCCACAAAGATGCGGTTGGCAGCCTGAGACACAATCAACTCGGAGTAACGAGTCAGCGCTTCTGAAATGGCGATGCGCTTCGCCCCTGAGCTAAAGAAACTGGCGAGTTCGCCTAACTCACCCCGATCGATGTAGCGATCTTGCTGTTCGGCCTGGGAAATGGTGGCAACCGGTAGAGTTTGATAGAGCTGGGGCTGCACCACACTACTTCCACCACTGGCTTTTAGACTCATGCTTTTCTCAACCGCTCCCTATCTTCATCACGTTGTGCAATAAAGCTTCACCAGTTAACCCGCTTTCAGAAAGACATCTTGACGGATGATCCGAACGAACCCAAATTCCTGGTGAACCAACTCAGAAATATGTCAGCCCCCTTACACAAGAGACGCTGACTAAACTTCAGATTAAAACGATTCAGTCAACGAACAACACTTTGTTAAAAACTGTGTAACGAAATGGCTGATTTTCCAGGGCTGCACCCCTGGAATCACTGTGGTTGCGGAGAAGCATGAACTTATGTATCGATTCTGAGTGATTGATGCTCTAGCGCTGTGGAATGCAACCTCGTTTGCCCCCACGACCCATTACAGTGGATTCTCTGACTATCTCTTATATATGGCTTCTTCCCAATCCGTTAGCGCTGCCGTAGCGCAGCTTTACAACACTTACCCCTTCCCCCCCGAACCCTTACTGGATGAACCCCCTCCCGGTTATAACTGGCGCTGGCATTGGGCAGCAGCCTATGCATTTTGTTCAGGGCGGAAACCATTGAGCCAGGCGGTTCGGGTCTTAGATGCTGGCTGCGGGACCGGAGTCGGAACAGAATATATTGCCCATCTCAATCCTGAAGCAGAAGTGACCGCGATCGATTTGAGCGATCGTGCCATTGCAGTCGCCCGAGAACGGTGTCAACGCTCTGGGGCAAAGAATGCCACATTTCAGCCCCTCAGCATTTACGATGTTGACCAACTGACCGGCACCTTTGACTGGATCAACTGTGTGGGTGTCCTCCACCACATGCCAGACCCCATCAAGGGATTGCAGAAACTAGCCAGCAAGTTGGCACCTGGTGGCATTATCCACATCTTTGTTTACGCTGCCCTAGGTCGTTGGGAAATCAGCCTCATGCAAGAGGCAATCAACCTACTGCAAGGCGATCGCCAAGGGGACTACAAAGATGGCGTTGGGGTAGGCCGACAGTTATTTGCCAATTTGCCCGAACAGAACCGCCTGCGCCGCCGAGAGCAAGAGCGTTGGGCTTGGGAAAATCAACGGGATGCCAGCTTCGCTGACATGTACGTTCACCCCCAGGAGATTGACTACAGCATAGACACCCTGTTTGAGCTGATTGATGCCAGTGGCTTAGCGTTTCTCGGTTTCTCAAATCAGAGCTATTGGAATCTAGAACGCTTAATTGGCCCGGTGCCTGACCTAATGGAGCGTGCCGCATCGCTCTCCCCCCGCCAACGCTATCGACTGATTGAAGTACTAGACCCCGAAATCACCCACTATGAGTTCTTTTTGGCCCAGCCCCCGTTTCACCCCGTAGATTGGTCAAATCAGGCCCTGCTTAATGCACTCCCCGAAAGAAACCCTTGCATGCATGGTTGGCCCAGTCATTCCATCATGGATTGCAACTACCAACCCATGACATTAACGGAAACAGAGTACGCTTTCCTGGAACAGTGCGATCAACAGCCCGGAGTCACCACAGTGGCTGATTGCATGAAAGTCGCCAGCCTAGATCTTGAGGCAGTAAAGTCTTTGCACAGTCGCCAGTTGATTATTCTGACCCCCTCGGACAACATCGAGTAGTCTTCTCGGGGGCAAAAAAACCTGCAGAGGCAGTCTCATCAAGTAGTCCTCAACAAGGACCGCTCAGATCATCTCCTGCAAATCCTCGCCCTTGAGAACATCTTTTGAAGGCTCTTCAACAAGATCCGAGCACCCAACTGCAAAGCCAAATAATTAACGTTTATTACCGTGATATGATTGACCTCGGCTCAGGCAATGGCTCCCATGGAGCAGAAGGCCCTAGCCAATGATGTCAGTGCTTAGTCAGGCAATTTGAGTGGAGACAATCTCTAATCAAGAGGCTGAAAATGTTGATGTCTCTTCGACATTAGCGACTCCCTCAGAAGAACCCATGGACGGTTATTACCGATTTCAAGGTCAGCTACTAATAGTAGCAATGGCAATTTCGGCCCTTGCCTTTATGGGGGTTTGGCTAAAGTTTTCTCTGGTGACAGCTCTAAGCTATGGGATCGGTGCTTGCGCTGGTCTAACTTACTTGAGAATGTTGTCGAGAAACGTTGCTCAAATTGGCATTGAATCTAGAGACAGCTCAGGGGGGCGTTTAGCGCTAGTCGCACTAGTCTTCTTGATATCCCTCAAGTTAGATCAGATTGAATTTCTGCCTGTCTTCTTTGGATTCTTGACCCATAAGTTAGCCCTTGTTGGCCATACCTATTGGACCGCTTTTTTGAGTGATTAAGGATACTTGTCTTTCAGTGATGAAAGTCTAGCATCGTTTTTTTGGTTGTTTTCTACCCAAACCTTAAAACTAGATAGAGATGTTGAACTCGATTCCAGTACTGCTATCGCCCATCCTCGCCGAGCTCGAGGTCGGGAAGCATCTATATTGGGAATTGGGCGGGATGAAGCTCCACGGCCAGGTTTTTATTACCTCTTGGCTCGTTATGGGAGCATTGATTGTCGTCTCTCTTTTCGCGACACGGAAGGTTGAGCGTATTCCCTCTGGTATTCAGAATTTGATGGAATATGCCCTGGAGTTCATCCGTGATTTAGCCAAAAACCAAATTGGTGAAAAGGAATACCGTCCTTGGGTGCCCTATATCGGCACTTTGTTTTTGTTCATTTTTGTCTCTAACTGGGGTGGCGCATTACTGCCTTGGAAGCTGATTCATCTTCCCGCTGGGGAGTTAGCAGCGCCAACAAATGACATTAATACGACGGTCGCCTTGGCTTTATTGACTTCCCTGGCTTATTTCTATGCAGGATTCCGCAAGCGGGGGATCGGTTACTTTGCCAAGTACATCGAGCCAACGCCGGTAATGCTGCCGATCAATATTTTGGAAGATTTCACCAAGCCCTTGTCCCTCAGTTTCCGTTTATTCGGAAACATATTGGCTGATGAGCTCGTGGTTGCTGTACTAGTCTTGCTGGTGCCTTTGTTTGTGCCTTTGCCGGTAATGCTGCTAGGGCTCTTTACCAGTGCAATTCAGGCATTAGTATTTGCAACCTTGTCCGCCGCCTATATTGCCGAGGCAATGGAAGGGCATGGTGCAGAAGAGCATGGATGATCTAATGAAGATCATTCAGTTGGAAAGTTGTTGACTGATGGATACTGCTCCGTAGCTCAACTGAAGTTGAGAGGCTGTCTCGGGGAAAACCGATTTCCATCGATTAGTCTCGCTAGCATGCACAGTTTTTACTTGAGGTAAAAGACCCATGGATCCGATGATTGCGAGTGCTTCTGTTATTGCGGCTGCCTTAGCTGTTGGTTTGGCCGCCATTGGCCCTGGTATTGGTCAGGGTAATGCATCTGGTCAAGCCGTTGCTGGTATTGCTCGACAGCCCGAAGCTGAAGGTAAGATCCGCGGTACTCTACTGCTGACTTTGGCTTTCATGGAATCCCTAACCATCTATGGTTTGGTTGTTTCCTTGGTGCTCCTATTCGCCAACCCCTTTAGCTAATAAAGGGTTATGGATACTGAGGGATAAGGTTTAAAAGGCCGATTTCCTCAGTATCCTGATTGGTACTTTTGTTTTGAATTTTGTGAGCGCCCCTAGGCGCTGATGTAGGGCGGAGATGTGATGAACTGGACTTTCTTGTTGGCGGCAGAAGCGGGTGGCTTGTTTGACTTTGACGCCACTTTGCCATTGATGGCCATTCAGTTTGTAGTTTTTGCAGCGGTTCTGAATGCAGTCTTTTATAAGCCTTTAGGTAAAGCCTTGGATGAGCGTAGCGACTATGTTCTTTCAGCTGGTTCTACTGCCAAGGAGAGACTGGCTCAGGCAGAAGCACTAGCGGCCCAATACGAGCAAGACTTGGCGGAGACTCGCCGCCAGGCTCAGCAAATTGTTGTGGCTGCTCAGGAAGAAGCTCAGAAACTCTCAGCTCAGCAAATGGCTGAGGCTCAGAAAATTGCTCAAGCTCAACGCGAGCAGACGCAGCAAGAGTTGGATGCTCAAAAGCAATCGGCTTTGTCTGCTTTAGAGCAGCAGGTCACCTCCCTGGGTCAAGCTTTATTAGACAAGCTTTTAAGCGTTGCGGCTTAAGGATTTTTGGGGTTGGGTGAGTTGCATTCGACATTCCGTTTAATGATTCGCAGGAAGGTGCTATGACAACGCTTTGGTTTCTGGCCACAGAGGAAGGCGGGTTTGGCTTTCACTTTGATCTGCTAGAAGCAAATCTAATTAACCTCTCTATCGTTATTGGCATTCTGATTTATTTCGGCAGCAAGTTTTTAGGCAGTACCCTAGAGAATCGCCGAAGTGGTATCGAAGATGCTATTAAAGATGCAGAGCGTCGCCAGAGTGAGGCTAAAGCTGCCCTGGCAGAACAGCAACAAAAGCTAGCTTTAGCCCAAACGGAAGCCGAAGGTATTTTGAAGCAGGCTCAAGAAAATGCTCAAAAAGCTCACCAAGCCATCCTAGACCAGGCAAAGGTAGATATTGAGCGGATGAAGGCATCAGCGGCTCAAGACCTTTCTTCTCAGCAAGATCGGGTTGTTCGAGAACTTCGACAGCGCGTGGTTGAGATGGCCTTGGCAGATGTGCAAGAGCGCCTGCCCGAGCGGTTAACTGGTGATATCCAGCACCGTCTCATTGATAAGAGCATTGCAATGTTGGGAGGCTAGTTGTGAGTAGTAGCACGATTGCTTCGGAAATCGCTGACCCCTATGCCCAGGCTTTAATGGCTTTGGCTCAGGAACAGTCATTAGCAGACCGCTTTGGACAAGATGCATCAGCTCTTTTGGAACTGATGTCTTCCTCAGATGACTTGCAACCGTTTTTGGCCAATCCTCTGATGGGGGTAGAGGCTAAGAAAGGGGTTTTGCAGCAGTTAGGTAACGAATACCATCCTTTATTTGTCAACTTTTTGAAGTTGGTGGTGGATAAGGGACGGATCGTTTTCTTGTCTGCTGTGCTAAAGACCTACCAGTCCTTGTTAAGACAGCTCAATCAAGCGGTTTTAGCGGAGGTGACTGCAGCGGTTGATCTTACCGATGATCAGCAAGCATCATTGCGCAATCAGGTCATCGCAATGACTAGCGCGAAGCAAGTTGATTTGTCGATCACGGTAGACCCTAGCCTCTTAGGCGGCGTCATCATTCAGGTGGGGTCCCAGGTTGTTGACGCAAGTCTCAAGGGTCAGCTTCGTCGTTTAGGGGTGCAGTTGGCGGCGACAGCATAAAACTGTAGTTTGCCTCTCCTTAGATCTTCAAATTTGATTTCGATTTTCTGTCGTCCATTGTAGGTTCATTAGAGCGATTCCCA
>CAYGVA010000080.1:0-16754 GCA_964353225.1 uncultured Leptolyngbya sp. | reverse complement strand
TCTTGCTTGATGAGGGCTATGGCAACTGCACCACCAAGCATGGGGCGATCGCCCGTCTCGCCCAATCCCATGACCTGCCGGTCCATAAAAATCTTGGGTTTTATCGCCTCAATGACGACATTGTGACTGGGGTGAATGCCCTACTAGCCCCCCATGGGCTGGATTTTATCCCCCAAATCCACTGCTTTCTGATGTACGAAAACTATCGGGTCGATTTGACAGAAGGCAACTGTAATGGCAAGAACCAAACCATTGAGAACTACGACTTTGTGGTGCCCGTGGCCCCTGACCTCACCCGTGCCCAGCATCACGCCTACTATCGGGAGGCTTTGCAGCGGTACTATCCCTTTGAACCCCAGTTGGCGGCTTTGGGGGAAGCGGTCATTTTTGATCTGCTGGCGGACTGCGATCGCCAACTCCAATACCAATGCTCCATCATGGTGGTCGATGCCCTTGCGACAACAGAAGCGGGTCACCCGACGCGCCCCATAGGTCCTGAATCCCTTGACATGCAAGGGATTTGAATGGAAGATGAAGGTTTCTTTAGGGGAGGTTTTGTTGCCGTGGCTGAAGCATTTGACGTCAAGAAGAGTCTGGAGATCAGCGGTAAAAACTATAGCTTTTACAGTCTGCCAGAAGCGGCCAAGACCCTCGGTGACATTAGCCGCCTCCCCTATAGCCTCAAGGTTCTCCTCGAAAACTTGCTCCGCCACGAAGATGGCCGCACTGTCACCGCCGCTGACGCCCAAGCCGTTGCCGACTGGCTCAAAACGAAATCTTCCGATCGCGAAATCGCCTATCGCCCCGCCCGCGTCCTCATGCAGGACTTCACCGGTGTCCCCGCCGTGGTGGATCTGGCCGCCATGCGCGATGCCATGGTCAACCTGGACGGGGATCCCAACAAAATCAACCCCTTAACCCCCGTAGACCTGGTGATTGACCACTCGGTCATGGTCGATAACTTCGGCGATAACGACGCCTTTGGGGCCAATGTCGATCGCGAGTTCCAGCGCAACCACGAGCGCTACGAGTTCCTGCGCTGGGGCCAAGGAGCCTTTGACAACTTCCGCGTCGTTCCCCCCGGCACCGGCATTTGCCACCAGGTCAACCTCGAATATTTGGCGCAAGTGGTGTGGACCAAGGAAGAGGCAGGGGAGACCGTCGCCTACCCCGACACCCTGGTGGGCACCGACAGCCACACCACCATGATCAACGGCCTTGCCGTCTTGGGCTGGGGCGTGGGCGGTATCGAAGCGGAAGCCGCCATGCTGGGCCAGCCGATCTCCATGCTGATTCCGGAGGTGGTGGGCTTCAAGCTCCTAGGCCAGTTGCCGGAAGGGGCCACCGCCACTGACCTGGTGCTGACCGTCGTCGAAATGCTGCGCAAGAAAGGGGTGGTGGGTAAATTCGTCGAGTTTTACGGTGAAGGGCTGTCCCATCTGACCCTGGCCGATCGCGCCACCATCTCCAACATGGCCCCCGAGTATGGGGCCACCTGCGGCTTCTTCCCCGTCGATCAGGAGACCATCAAATATTTAGAATTCTCCGGTCGCGAACCAAATCGAGTCGCCCTCGTCGAAGCCTATGCCAAGGCCCAAGGACTGTGGCGGGAAGATGACAGCCCCGACCCCGTCTTCACCGATACCCTCAGCCTCGATCTGGCCACCATTCAGCCCTCCTTAGCGGGGCCAAAACGTCCCCAGGACCGGGTCACCCTGGCCAACCTGGCCAACCAGTTCAAAACCAGCGACTTCCCTGGTTTCAGTGGTTTGGGGTCCTACGCAGAAAAGCGCTCGGAAGCGATCACCGGTGCCGACTACGCCCTAGAAGACGGGGCCGTCGTGATTGCCGCCATCACCAGTTGCACCAACACCTCTAACCCCTCCGTCATGATCGGGGCTGGGCTTGTGGCCCGCAAGGCCCACGCCAAGGGCTTGAAGGTAAAACCCTGGGTAAAGACCTCCCTGGCCCCCGGCAGTCAGGTGGTTTCCGATTATCTTGAAAAAGCTGGGTTGCAAACCGATCTCGATGCCCTGGGCTTCAACCTAGTGGGCTACGGCTGCACCACCTGCATTGGCAACTCGGGTCCACTCCCGGAGCCGATTGCGACGGCGATCGACTCAGCGGATCTCGTTGTCGGGGCGGTGCTCTCGGGCAACCGTAACTTTGAAGGGCGGGTCAGCCCCCAAACCAAGGCCAACTACCTCGCCTCGCCGCCCCTAGTGGTGGCCTATGCGATCGCGGGAAATTTAGCGATCGACCTCACCCAAGATCCCCTAGGGGAAGATACCGACGGTAACCCGGTATACCTCAAAGATATTTGGCCCACCACCGCCGAAATCCAAACGGCCATGGCCGCTGCCCTGACCCCCGAGATGTTCCGCAGTCGCTACGGCAACGTCTTTATGGGCACCCCCGCTTGGCAGCAAATTGCCGCCGTCGATAGCCAAACCTACGGCTGGCAAGGGGAAAGCACCTATGTCCAAAACCCGCCCTTCTTTGATGACATGGCTCCCACGGTGAATGGTCAAGCCTTTGCCGATATCACCGGGGCGCGGCCCTTAGCCCTGCTGGGGGACAGCATCACCACCGACCACATCTCCCCCGCCGGAGCGATCAAGGCGGACAGCCCCGCTGGCAGCTACCTGGTGGATAACGCGGTAACCAGCACTGACTTCAACTCCTACGGCTCCCGCCGGGGTAACCATGAAATCATGATGCGCGGCACCTTTGCTAATATCCGTCTTCAAAATGAGATGGTGCCCGGTTCATCGGGTGGGGTTACCCGCTACATGCCCGCTTGCACAGAAATGTCCATCTACGATGCCGCCATGGCCTACCAGCAAGCGGGCACGCCCCTGGTGGTAATTGCGGGCAAAGAATACGGCACCGGTTCCTCTCGGGACTGGGCTGCGAAGGGCACCCGGCTGCTGGGGGTTAAGGCAGTGGTGGCGGAAAGCTTTGAGCGTATTCACCGGTCTAATCTGGTGGGTATGGGGGTTTTGCCAATGCAATTTATGCCCGGTACCAACCGCCAAACCCTGGGCCTCGACGGCACCGAAACCTTCGACCTCACGGGTCTTAGCAATGGCATTCAACCAGGGATGACCCTGCATCTGGTGGTTCACCATCAAGACGGTAGCTCGGAAACGGTGTCTTTGCTCTGTCGCATTGACACGCTAGATGAGGTGGAATACTACCGGAACGGTGGCATCCTGCACTATGTTTTGCGGCAGCTTTTGGTCGCTTAATCCACCTTGGGACTTGTTGTTGGTCCCGCCAGGAAAGACCGAGGCAGAACGACCAAAGCCCCTGGAGATCATGGCTTAGGGGCTCTGGTCTAAAATAATTGCGCCCAAAGCCCACTCAAGCTGAACGTTGGTGGTCAGGGGCTCATCACAGTCAAAATCAGGCTTATAGAGTGTGGCGAGACCGGGTAACCTAGGTTATAGAGACCCATGGCGTCATGCCGTTATTTCGCAACCTTTGGTACAACGCTCATTGGGACATTGCTGTAACCGGTCGCTTCTGGATGAATAACATACACCGCAACCCATTAGCTTGATTTAGACCCATGCTTCAAGATCCTCAATCAATCAGATACTATCAGCGCATCACCGACTCCCTAGTTGATCACTGGCATCGGGGATATCGTACCGATGAGCTACGACTTTATCTAGAGGGCTACCTTACTGCTCTCCGCCATGGCAATGTCCTGGAGCCCTACCAAGTTAATCAACTTGAGCAGGAGGCTTGGCGGTACGTGTCAGACGCCTCTAACTTCGCTATACCCGAAGCTCAGCCTGATTTCGACTTTTTTTAGGGAGTTAAGCTGAGATAACCCCTGATCCATTGTCAAGGAATTGAGAGGCTTCAGGGGATTGAGAGCACAAACGTTGCTTTAATGCTTGCTGATGTAGCAGATGGGTGGCAACCTTTTCTTGAATAGGTTTAGAAAAGAGATAACCTTGGACCTTTTGACAGCCCATTGCCTCTAGAGTCTCTAGATCTTCCAGGGTTTCGATACCTTCAGCAATGACATCCAGGTTTAGCTTGGCAGCCAGACTGATGACGGCTTCACTAATTGTCCAGTTTTTAGTCAGCACAAAGGCGCGATCAATTTTGAGTGTATTCAAAGGCAGATCATGGAGCCTGGCTAAGGATGAATACCCTGTGCCAAAGTCGTCTAAGTAGAGCTGAATCTTAAACTGTTGCAGTTTCTGTAGGGTGACTTGGGCAATTGTATCATTTTCAATAAAAGCACTTTCTGTAATCTCAAGCCTTAATGCAGTGGGCTCAACGTTAGCCTCTGTCAGGATAGCGCGAATTTTTTCAAATAAATTAGGGTCCCCCAACTGAACCGTAGAGAGATTGACGCTGACGGTCAGTTGAGTCATCTCTGGAAAGGTTTGCTGCCAAGTTTTGACAGCCCAGCAAGCTTTTTGAAACAGATCTAAGCCCAACTGATGAATTAGGCCGGTTTTCTCTGCCAGAGGAATAAAAATTGCGGGGGATATCAACCCTTTCGTCGGATGCTCCCAGCGCGCGAGTGCTTCAAAACCAATGACCTGTTTGTCTTGTACAGAAACAATAGGCTGATACCACAGGTGAAAATCTTTAAGGTTAAAGACTGACGTGAATTCATTTTCAATTTGCAAAATCCCCATGTCTTCTACCGACAATAGGGATTGCATGGTTTGAGGTTGCTGTTCAATGACGCTAGCTAAGCGAGTGAGGCGATCGGCACTCCTAATCGCTGCTTCTAACAACGTTTTTCCTTGCTCAGATAGTTCTCCAAAATGTCCGGTACTAATGAGCCCTAGGGCACCCTGAATAGAGGCAAGGGGCGTTCTAAGCTCATGACTAATAAATAAGGATGTATCTTCCGAAGGGGCCAGCAAGGGTTTAAATGGATTATGTGCTTGGATGGAAGTTGACATTTCACAGGTCATGTTCATTGTAGAAGCAACCTTTTTGGGGAGAACAGTGTTGGACCAGGATGTGAGGGGTGCTTGAGAGGCGACCAATGTCGGCAGCCGAGGGTTTTGACTCGGAAACACACATCACAGATCCTATGTGGCGTGTGTTCTCAAACCCATCCAAAGTGTGTAGTTTTCCTTAGAAACGGTGATACAAACTTTATTGCCCGTAGCGGCATATTCTTGCGCCTCGGCAAAGGCTTGCAGTCTCTCCATTATTGGATAGGTTCTAACATATTTATATAGATCACCTTGGTATTGGATACCGTCTTGAATCGTTTCATTCCAATACTTAAAGTGAGTTACTAGACCTTCGACAACTACGGGGGTAGTGAGGATATCGTCAGGAGGCAGCATATTGTGAGAATTTCCTGGCCGAGAACTGGGTGGGGCAATCACGCGCATGACTTTTCTCAGGGCTGGGGGCTGTGACAGGGTGGTTTCGTCAAGTCAACAACAACCATAGAAAAACAATGTGACATCCTTGTGACGGCACTCCGTGCATTGATAGGGGCTGCTCTGTCAGGTTTGAAGATAATTGTGACGGGATGGCGGGGCAACCAAACCAAACGCGAGTATGGCTCAGCCATACTCGCGTTTGGTTTGGTTGGATGGGGTAACGAAGCTGTGGGCGGTTACTCGCTCTCTGCGTCCCCACCACCGACAGAGGTGGCATCGGCACCACAGTAGGCATTTACCTCACTGATGATGGTCGATTCTTGGACAGACAGCTCCTGAATAGAACCGACGGCATCCATGGTTTGTTGCTGAGATTCTTCGATCTTTGCTGGCAAGTCAGCTTCGGACTCTACGCCGCCCACAATTGACATCGCAGAACTGGCCCCTTGGAGGGCAGTACTAAAGCCTTGTACAACTTGGATATAACTGTCGCGATGGGAGACGAGTGTTTCATCAGCTAGCTCGGTACCCTCTAGATCGGCGGTGAGGCCGTCCAAATTGGTGACCACCTTATCCACTGCGGTGATGTACTGGGCAGCAGCACCTTTAATATCTTCAAGGCTCTCAACTTGAGCGGCATTGCTGCTAAAGCTAGCAATTTCCGTTTCAAACTCTTGCATAAACCCTTGGGTCTGGTTGACAACCTCAGCCAGACGGTTGCATTGGGATACCTTAGACTCACCACAGCCAGCGACCAACAGCGCGATCGCCGCGCTGGTAGAAGCCACCCATGAACGGGGGCGACGCTTAAGCATGAACACTCTCCTTAATTGGCGGTTTTATTAATGTTACAGGTCGTACATAGCCTGAGCCATAATACTCCCCTAGGGTTCGATCAGACTGTTTTTTCTAACGTTATCTCTTACACCTTTGCTAAAACAGTTTTCCAGCCGTTATGGATGTTCTGTGACGGGTTGTTATGGTGAGTCTGCCCCTAATTATCCCAAGGTCAACAGCCCCTGAGCTGAGACCATTCATTGCGGCAACGCGGTGAGGCCATCGGTGCCAGCGCCACACACTAGACTGCAAAGGATTTCTGTTGGTTTGGGCATGTAAGCCCCAGCCATGAGGGCAGCTACTGTAGCAGCACCGCTCAACTCCGTCGCTAAACCCATTTCAAACCAAAGCCAACGGGCAGCGGCCTGCATCTGCTCATCCGTGACCAACACAACCTCGTCTACACACTGACGGATGATGTCAAAGTTGATCGGTTCGGTTTTACGGGGGGCCAAGGTATTGGCCTGGGTTGCGATGGTGGCTAATTCCACAATTTGATTGGCCCGCAAACTGTGGTGCAAGGTCGGAGCACCGGTGGCTTCTACCCCAATCACCTTGATGTTGGGGCGTAGCGCCTTGGCCGCACAACTCACCCCACTGATCAGGCCGCCACCGCCGATCGCCACCAACAGGGTATCCACCTGAGACAAATCCTCTAAAATCTCCAGGGCAAGGGTGCCCTGGCCGGCCATGACGCGGGAGTCGGCAAAGGGATGGATGTAAGTGAGGCCATCAACCTGGGCCTGCGCCATGGCGGCTTGATTGGCCTCATCCCAATCGGCCCCCTCAATCACCACCTCGGCCCCCCATTGCCGCAGCTTTTGGGCCTTGACTGGCGGCACGTTGTGGCCCAGGTAGATGGTGGCGGGCACTTGGGCCTGCCACCCAGCATAGGCAACGGCTAGGCCATGGTTCCCCCCGGAAGCCGTAATAATGCCCCGCTGGACAGTCTCAGGGGGTAAAGACAGAAGGGTATTGATGGCCCCTCGGGCCTTAAAAGAGCCGGTCACCTGCAAGCAATCTAGCTTTAACCACAAATTGGCTGCGCCGGGGATGGATTGCTTGAGCCCACGGGCTTGGAACAGGGGGGTATGGCGAATGTAGGGAGCGATGCGAGATCGCGCCGCTTGAATCGTCTCTAGCGTGAGGGGCGAAGCCGTCATAGGGTCGCGCTGTCTACAATCATGGGCTCTAGGGTTGGTTCTATCGCTAAGGGGGGTGCCACCGGTGTGGGCATCACCAACTGAGCCGCCGCTTCCATAAAGCCCAAAAATAGAGGATGGGGAGCGCTGGGGCGGGATTGAAACTCGGGATGAAATTGGCTGGCAATAAAGAAGGGGTGATCAGGCAATTCAATCATTTCCACTAGACGACCATCTGGGGAGGTGCCGCTAATCACATAGCCAGACTCTAAAAACTGGTTGCGATAGGCATTATTAAACTCATAGCGGTGGCGATGACGTTCATAAATCACCTCCTCTTGATAAAGGCGACTGGTGAGGGTGTCGGGTTTAAGGCGGCAGGGATAAAGACCTAAGCGCATGGTTCCGCCGAGATCCACCACATCCTGTTGCTCTGGCAAGAGGCTAATCACTGGATTCGGGGTCTCAGGGTCAAATTCGGAGCTGTTGGGGTTATCGAGGTGGGCCATATTGCGTGCCCATTCCACTACGGAACACTGCATCCCCAAGCAGAGCCCCAAAAAGGGAATCCGCCGCTCTCGGACATATTGAATGGCTCTGACTTTGCCCTTAATCCCTCGGGTGCCAAAGCCACCGGGAACCAGTACCCCATGCACGCCTTGGAGGTGGGGCTGAATATTATCCGACTCCAGATCTTCGGAGTTAATCCAACGGATCTTGAGGGTAGATTTGGTGACGATCGCCGCATGCTGCAGGGCTTCTAAAACAGACTTATAAGCATCGTTGAGGCTGACATATTTACCAACAATGGCGATCTCAACAGTTTTCTCAGCCTGCTGCAAGCCATCTACGATCGCCTGCCAATGGGTTAGATCCGGCTCTCTCTGGTCTAAAGAAAAGAGATCAAGCACCTGATGGGCGAGCCCCTCTTGCTCAACAATTAAGGGCACCTCGTAAATGCTGCTGACATCCTGGGTGGTGATCACTCGCTCCACCGGAACGTCACAAAACTCCGAAATCTTTTCCTTGATGTGCAGATCCAGAGGTCGTGCCGACCGACAAACCAAGATATCTGGCCGGATGCCAATGGAACGCAGTTCCTTAACCGAATGCTGGGTTGGTTTAGTTTTGACTTCTCCGGCAGAGGCAATCAGAGGGACTAGGGTGACGTGCATATAAATCACGTTCTGCCGCCCCACATCTTTACGAAATTGACGAATTGCCTCTAGAAACGGTAGGGACTCAATGTCACCAACGGTGCCGCCAATCTCGGTAATGACCACGTCGGGGTTCGTGTTTTTCGCCACCCGGTGGATGCGCTCCTTGATCTCATTAGTAATGTGAGGAATAACCTGAACGGTTCCCCCTTGGTAATCTCCCCGCCGCTCTTTGTTGATCACGGCCTGATAGATCGACCCAGTGGTGACGCTATTGAGGCGCGACATGGACGTATCGGTAAACCGCTCATAGTGGCCCAGGTCTAGATCAGTCTCAGCACCGTCCTCCGTGACAAATACTTCACCATGTTGAAAGGGGCTCATGGTGCCTGGATCCACATTGATGTAAGGATCCAGCTTTAAAATTGAAACGGAATAGTCCCGAGATTTAAGTAACCGCCCCAAACTAGCGGCGACGATACCTTTGCCAATACTAGAGACGACCCCACCGGTCACAAATACGAACTTTGTCATCGCCCCTCGATTCCGCCCCTTGAGCCAATTTGACCCACCTATTCTGCCATAGCCTTAGGGGGATGCTCGGGCTAAGTTCAATTAGCTCCTAAACCTGATCGAGCTGGGTTAGCCAGGCTTGGAGTGGGGCATCGACCCCACTGGCAATAGGACTAACCCAGAAATCCTTGCTGCAAATCCATCCTTCCGCGTCACTACCGGCGCAGGGACATTGAAACGCTTGACTTTTATTTCTATCGGTAGCACTGACCGTAATCGTGGCGTGGGTCCAGTGGTATCGACCACTGCGAACCTTGGTCTGGACAGTGAATGCGCCATCGTCACCGGTTCTGGCCCGGAGGGTACGGCTAGTGGTGTATTCATGAATGCCCAACTCATGGCCATGGAAGGTCACGGTAACCCGAGCTTGGTCTAAGGGTTGGGCGGTCTCTTCGAGCTGAATTTTGGCCTCCACAGACAAGCGGGCTGCCTCAGCCGCCATGGGGGTTGCTGCTACTAACCCAACAGCGATCGCCGCTAATCCCAGCTGCTTGACCACAATTTACTCCCTGCAAATCAATCAGTACGGCTACTAATATTTGCAGATCACCTTTGACAGATTCAGTTGCCTAGCACACATTTAAATTGCCCCGACTAAAAATCAACGCCCCGCTTGAGGTCGATTCCCTTCTCGGCATAATGCTTGTGATTGCAGACCTCCGATAGGGTGCTGGCAAGCTCAAAATAAGCTGGAGGATGTTTACATCGCCCGGTGATAATCACCTCTGTATCCCTGGGTTTACGGAGTAAAGCTTGCACGATGGGCTCCTCAGGCAGGAGTTCTAAATCAACAGTGGGGTTAAGTTCATCGAGAATGATGGTTTTGTAGAGCCCGGAGGAAATGGCGGTACAGGCGATTTCCCACCCCCGTTCCGCTTCTACATAGTCAATCGACTGCTGTTGCCCCCGCCACACAATGGCATCCCGCCCACAGCGTTGGTGATCGACGAGATCGGGATAGCTTTGGTGCAGGGCTGCGATCGCCGCATCTTCGGTATAGCCCTGTCCCCCCTTTAACCACTGCATGACGAGAACGCGATGGGACTTGTCTTGGCCAATACCCCGACCAATGGCCTGGAGGGCCTTGCCCAGGGCACTGGTGGATTTGCCTTTGCCATCACCCGTATAAATTTCGACCCCCTCAATCCCAGGATGATCCCCAGAAACCGGAATATGCGACTTCATTTCTGAATGAAGCGCCGCAATATCAACCAGAGATTGCGGCGCTCCCCGTCCCGTAGCGATGACCTCTAAGTTTTCGGGCTTGCGTTTTAGGGTACGGACAATCTCGTCAATGGGGAGTAAGCCTAAATCTAAGACTGGGTTAATTTCATCCAACACCACCACGGAGTACAGCCCAGAGAAAATCGCCCCCTTGGCCACATCCCACCCCCGCTGGGCCTCTTGTTTATCGAAACGGGTGATGTTGTCAGGGCCAAAAAATTCTGCCCGCCCTGTTCGGACTTGGTCAATCAGGTGGGGAAAGCCCCGTTGCAGCGCTTCAATGGCCGCGTCTTCATCATAGGTACGACCTGGCCCCTTCAAAAAGCGCAGCAGCAGCACACGACTTTCCATAAAGGTTTGAATTCCCAAACCAATGGAGCGTAAAACTACCCCCAAAGCCGCCTGGGACTTGCCTTTGCCATCCCCATCGTAGACATGGATTTGCCCAGCCAACCGTTCGTTTGTCCGTTGGGCCGTGCGAATACCAATACCGACTCTAGTCATGGGGGTGCTGCTTTGATGGGAATGCGAGTCCAGATTCTAGCGAAATGACTGCAGAGGAGATAACCTAATGCCTAGTCCGGCGCAGGTTAGATCTTGCCCAAAGTTAAGGATGGGTGCGAGTCCCCATCGTGAGGTTATGCCCTTTGAACTGTTGGTCGATGAGGCGGCGGTGCTGCCACTGCGAGCCATTGCCTTCCAAAGCTTACTCCTGTTAGTGGCGATCGCCATTGAGGCGGGGGTACTAAGGAGACGGCTAAAGCTGGGTTTCCAACCCAGTATTCACTACGCCGCCAGCCTGAACCTGTTTACCACGGTTTTAGGGTGGTTCATTTTCTTGGGCTTAGAACCGGTGGCCCCCCCTTTATTACGCACGCAAATTATCAGCTACATTTTGTTTGGCCAGTTTTATGAAAACAACCTTGCCGGTAGCCTAGGGGCCTTAGTGATTGCCACTGGGCTGGCCGTATTTTTTATTACCTTTTGGGTCAAAGCGAAAGGTTTGGAGTGGCTCACCCGGATGCTCGGCACCCCCATCGTGGATTACACGCCCCCGACCTTAACCCGACGACGCTACGGTTACACTCGGCGAACTCCCCAAGATCCACCCCCGACGCCGACCCATACCCTCGCAGTTCTCCACGCCAATGCCTGGAGTTTTAGTGTGATTTTGCTATTGCTGCTGCTGCGCTACGGCCTAGAGGTGCTGGCGTGATTAAATTTCTCCAAGAACTCTGGGATCGCATTACCGGATTTCTATTTCCACAACAATATTTTGCCTGGCAATCAATTGTTTATCTGGCGCTATTTTCTTGGGCCATGTCTTGGGTGGCGCGCCTCTCCGGCGCGACCCCAGTCACCCAATGGGTAATCATCACCGGGAGCTGGGTCTTTTGGGTGATTGGCATTGGCTGGGCCTTAGAAGATAACCAAATTCGTCCCTTTGGCATTCCCATTGCCCCTTGGGTGTCAGGGGCGATTGTCTGTGCCTACATCTTTGCCCTCTGGCCAGGCAACCATTTGTCCGTAGCCTTGGTGGTTTGGCCCTTGGTTTCCGTGGCTCTAGTGGCGTTACCTGCGTTTATTAGCTGGGACTTTAAACCCAAACTGCCTTTCCCCTTCGTGCGGCAGCAGTTGATTTTATTGCTCCTACTGGCGTTACTGTTTAGCAGTTGGTTTCAGTTTTATTTCCGGCTCCAAACCTGGTTGAAAGACTATCCCACCCTCCTGGCGGATGATTTTGGTCGCAGTGGTTTCGTGTTGAAGATTACCGACACCTCTGAAGGGGGATCAGGGGGCATTCCCCTCCTAACAGCGGCTGAGCAGCAGGTTAAAGACCAGCTTGACAACACCCCTTGGCCCTGGGTAGAGCGATGGTTGTTGAACCTGAACGGGCAGATGGTCAAAATTCGTAGTGAATCACAGGCCGTTTTGCTAGATTCCTCTGAAGCGGATTTCTGGGAGTTGACGGCCCAGCCTCGCAGTTTAGAAAACGGTTATGCCCTGCAACTGATGGCAGTTTGGACGGGTCCTGCCTCTAATCCTGAGGGCTATTTTTTAGAGAAGACTTGCCTGATTCGCCCCCGCATCCCTCCTTCTAGGGGCACAGCGGCCCGAGAGGAAAACACCCAGGAGCCGACCCCGACGGCCATGGCTCAAGTGTCCTGTGATTTAGAAACCCCGAAGCGATTGGGTCAACCGAACCCCTTGCCAGGATAATAAAACATTAAACCACCGGTTATTTGTGGTCATAACACCATGGGTCTGCTACGAATTTGGGTGATTGCCCGCCACGTTTTTTTGGAGATTATTCGAGATCGCGTTCTCTATTTAATCGCCCTTTATAGCCTGATCATGCTGGCGGCCACCATGCTGATTCCCCAGGTGGCCTTAGTGGCCCAGGAAAAAATCATTCTGGACTTGGGCATTACCGGCATTCATCTGTTAAGTCTGCTGATCGTGGCGTTCATTGCCACGGGACTGGTGAATCAGGAAATCGAAAAGCGTACCGTGCTCACCATGATTGCCAAACCCATCAGCGCGATGGAGTTTATTGCAGGCAAGCATTTAGGGTTGTCGCTACTCTTGGCTCTGCTGATCGTGCTGATGGGCGGGATCTACGGGGGGGTGCTATGGCTCAATGGCATTACCTACAGCCCCCTTAGTTTTCTGCTAGCGGCGATTTTTATGCTGCTGGAAATGATTCTGTTGGGGTCGATCGCCCTATTATTTGGGGTGATTACCAGTTCGTTGCTGGCGACCCTACTCACCTTTTCGGTGTATTTGATGGGCCACCTCAGTGCCGACATTTTGACCCTAGGGCAACTCAACAACAATGCCGGTTTGCGCCTATTGACCCGTGGACTTTATCTCATCCTGCCAGATTTGGAACGGTTTAATCTGCGCAACCAAGCCGTATATGGTTGGGACTGGCTCCCTTCAGCGGGAGTGCTATGGAGCAATGCCGGGTATGCCGTCGTTTATACCCTGGTGATTTTAACCCTGACAGGCGTAATTTTTTCCCGCCGCCAATTTTAGACGCTGGAATTCGCTAGGCTAGTCGAGACATGACCTTCAGACTCAGGAGTCTCAACCATGGCGGCCCATCAGCTCGGGCAACTTCAGGCCCTGTTTGCCACAATGGATCGCGCTTTAATTGCCTACTCGGGCGGCATTGATAGCACCTTAGTGGCTAAGGTCGCCTACGATACCCTCGGTGACCGGGCCTTGGCAATCACCGCTGATTCTCCCTCTCTGATGCCAGAGGATTTAGAAGATGCCAAAACCCAAGCCCAAACCATCGGCATTCCCCATGAGGTGGTCTACACCCAGGAGCTAGATAACCCTAACTACACGGCAAACCCAGCAAACCGTTGTTACTTTTGCAAAAGCGAACTCCACGATACCCTCAAGCCCCTAGCCCTCAAGCAGGGATACCCCTATGTCGTAGATGGGGTCAATGCTGATGACCTGAAGGACTACAGACCTGGCATTCAAGCGGCTCAAGAACGGGGGGTGCGATCGCCCCTCGCAGAAATCGGCATCTCCAAACTAGAGGTAAGGGAAATATCTCGACATCTTGGCTTGCCGTGGTGGGATAAACCCTCCCAACCCTGCCTCAGTTCTCGCTTCCCCTATGGCGAAACCATCACCCCCGAGAAATTGACCCGCGTCGCTCAATGTGAGCGCTATCTCCGCAAATTGGGTTGGCGTACCTTAAGGGTCCGTTCCGATGGCAATACCGCCCGCATTGAGCTTCCCCCCCAAGAAATTCAACCCTTTGCCACAACAACCGATTTACCCACGCTGGTGGCAGCCTTTCAGACCTATGGATTCACCTATGTCACCTTAGATCTCGAAGGGTACCGCAGCGGCAAGTTGAATCAGGCTCTAGTCTCGTCAGCCTAACGTTCACTCGTTGTAGCATTGTTATCCTGACCAGCAGAATCGGGGGGAAGGGGCTGCGTCTTTGTAAGCTGTGAAAAGACCCGACAAGCATCCAAAGTATTCTGAATAGTCGTAGCCGAAGCTTTAGGGTTCTTTAAGTCAATTAAGTTGTACTCAACATTCTCTGCATAGATTGCAAAGGTGACTTGAAAAATCTCCAAAAAATTAATAACCCATGTACATTGATCCTGGGAGAACTGCTCATAGTAACGAATCAAATCGGCAATTCTGGCTTCCAGATAAAGATGGGAATTCCGTGAAATCAAGATTAACTTAAGCAGGATAATTGCCAAGGCCAAAGCATTATTTTGAGACAACAGGAGTGTAAATAGTTCAGATGGTCTCTGCTTGTCCTCTGTCATCAATTGGTCAATGATTCGATTGCAGGTTCTGAGCTGCAAAGAAGGATCAATCGGTGCGTCATCGTACTCCTGATATAAACACTCTAGCCTTGAAAAAATGCGCTGCTTTAAGGCTTTGACCACAGCAGGCTGGCTAACTGAATAGATTAAGTACTCTAGGAGGCTGAGCTTAAACTCTCGGTACGTCAGGTCTTCCGTTTGTTTAAGAAACAGACTGGCTAGATTCTTATGGCTAAATCGTCCCCTTTTAGCAACAATGAGCTTAATAAGCCGTAGGGCACTATCCCCCAGAGCGGTCGGGTTCTTGAGCAGGCGACTTTGGGGCAGCGCTGATTGAGAATGGGCCGTATACATGGCCAAATCAAATTTAAACTTATCCTTTAAACGCCGAGAAACAGTTCGAGCCACTTCCCGCTGTTCAACCGGATTGTCTGAATTCATGTATTGGGACACTAAGAGATAGGAGGCATACCGCGATGTCCATTCCTCCTCTGGCTTATTGCCATCAACTAATCGACTAGTAAATAGTTGGAGCTCCCGATAATCTTCACTATTAATAAAGTCACAAATCCAACCCCTCAAGCGCTTCAAGCTCAATGAGAATGTGCGCCGCTGTAGAGACTCATCTTCGAATAGTTGAATCAGGGATTGAATGGCCTCGACATGACGGGCCACCTCCCAGTTATTCACCAGAATGTAACAGGCCCGCTTCAACGTGTTGTGAAAATCTGTTGCCGTCCCTGAGAACAAAAGCGCATACAGTGCTTCTGAGGCGTCTGATGCGGTCGCTTCTCCGATTTCCCCCTGGGAAAAGAAAAGATGCTTGAAGGCATCTAGCACCGCTTCAGGGGGCCAGGTTTTGACCGCTTCCAGTAGGAAGTCGAATATACGGGTCTGCGCCTGCTGCAGAGTAAGTGAAGCAGGGGGGCGGGAGCTGAACGAGTCCGATTGAGATCGATCCAACACGTGAGATGAAACCCTTGCCATAGTAAAGACCTACGGTGCCGAAATGAGACTAACCAAATGCTGACCCAGCAGAACCACTGATTATAGGTGCCTCAATTTTACTGGGGATTACTGGCAAAGTATCAGCAATAGCGTAACAAATGGGGGGTCTCCCCCCCCATAGCCTTCTCAATGCTTCAGCTCAAAGCGATCTCGTTCCGTAAACCCTGCAATTTTTGGTTCCCTCGGCTTGACTCTGCTGTGGTGCAAAGTAGGTGCCCGCACACCAGACACCGTAGTCAAAGGCGTAAATCACGTAACACCTTTCAAATCCAGAGCAAGTGGAACAGGGCTTGGAGCCATAGAGAGGCTTTACTTGCTCCTAGAGCCCTGGCCGCTTCAGAGGGCAAGGATCTGCGCTGCCATAACCATTAACGGGTTAGAAGGCAAGGCGATCGCCGCTACGGTTGTCACGGAGCAAAACCCGCCACAGCAAATCTGTCGCGGGCTACATAGGCCAAATATCGGGCCATCACCTATTTCTGATGAATCTGGACCCCAGCCTTGAGATACTCAGCCAGGGCCTGACTCAGCTGATCTTCTTTAGATACTGGCGGTGGCTTCGGCGATACAAAGATGGCTTTGGTCCATAGAAAAGCCACCACAGCGACAACCAGAATGATTTCCATGGGATGACCTCCAAGACGATATACTACATTGTAGTCTTTGTAGTATATCGTCTTGAGCTAAAGCGGTCAACTCCCGCTGAATGGGTGCCCAACTTCTGACGATCTAGATGCCCATTCAGCCTGATTAACTGCACTCCTCCTGCCCCCTGTAGGCGAAATGCAAGGGTAAGAAAAAAGATGATGATTGAGTTGACTGGAGCGTTGATAGCGTAATAAAAAGCCCCCAGCAACAACTGGGGGAATCGACTCTCTATGCGTGACAGAAAGGCTGTAAGCATTGTCCTGCAAGGGTCTTAACCCTTGCGATGAGTCGCCCCAAAGGCCTTGAAAGGTCTTGTTGTCAATGTTTATAGCTCTATTACGAATGATCAGGCTGGTGCCGATCGTAGGGATTACACAGAACCTCGGCTGGGGGAGGATGTTTATGATGGATAAAGCGGCTCCTTGAACTCTCCGCCCCCTAGCATGATCACCATCCCCTGATGTCTCTACCCTATAG
>CAYGVA010000079.1:0-16873 GCA_964353225.1 uncultured Leptolyngbya sp. | reverse complement strand
CGTAGCTTTGGCTCAGACGGCCAAGATGGTTTCGATGGCCGTGATGGTCGGACAGGCACCCCTGGTTCTAGTCAGACGATTCAGGCTGAGGGTCAGCCCCGTCAGATTTATTTGGTCGGGGGAGAGGGAGGCCCTGGAGAGGACGGAGATCGCGGTGATCGTGCCCAAAATTGTCGCCGCCAACCCAGGGACGTGAGCCACGATCTACAGGCCGCCGATGGCGGTGACGGTGGCGATGGCGGTGATGGCGGGGCGGGGGGCAACGGCGGCGCTTTGACGGTTTACTACCGCAATCGCGCTGACTTACGCCAGATTTATGTGGATGCTCGGGGCGGGCGGGGTGGCTTGGGCGGACGCGGCGGTGAAGGCGGTGAAGCCTGCCGCTGCCGCTATCGCGATTGGGACGTGCAAACCTGCAGCGGTGGCACCTGCACCACGGAACGGTTTATTTGCGAGGACGGTGAGGATGGCTACTACGGTCGCAGCGGTGAGTCGGGGGATGACGGCCAGACCGGGGTGGTGAGTTTAATTAACCAGGGGGAACCGCTTTTGCCGGAAACCCCGAGTCAGAGACAGCGCTTGGATGCGTTGATACAACGACCGGTGGCTTTGTCCCGCAATCTTTGGGAAGAGCGGTTGGGGGCGTTAGCGCTCTTTGCCCCCAGCTCAATTGTGGCGGATACCTACCGGGAATATGTGGGCCGGGTCGAAGGTCAAGTGCAGATTGCCTGGGAGGCACCGCGATCGCCCAATGACTTCTTTACCCTGACCCCCACGGCGGCGATTCAAGCGGACGGCAATACAACGGTCACCTTTCCTGAATCGCTTTGGGTCACGGGGGACTATCAGCAAGCGGGAGACCTCACCACCTTTGTGGTCACTGGGGCGGTACAGGCCAGCGACGCGACCCGCCTGGCCTGGGGCACCATTCGGGGCCGTAATACCGACTTTGTGGCAGCGGTGATCGACCGGGCTGGGGAGTCGGCTTATCTCAATACCAGCTTCCACCTCACCTATCGCACGGCCAATGGCAATCCAAGGGATGATCGCCGCTTGCGCTACACCACCCAGTACGAGGGTACGTTACCGGCAGATGTGGTCACCCGCGATAATAATCGCTTTGAGCTAGCCCTGGGGCGGCTACCGATGAGTGGCCGTCACCTACAAGGGGGGACCTATGTGCAAATGGAGCTGACAATTGCGCGATCGCTCGGCAACAATTCAGCGACCCAAACCTTAAGTTGGCAGGGACAACTGTAGCAACGCTGCGGAGACTATCCATCAGTAAAGCGCCCCCTGGCGGCATCGGCTTTAGGGCATAGGTCATAAAGGATTTCGGTTAGGTTATAGGTGTTGTCTTTCCAGGGCTTAACCGATGTTTCCTTTTCCTTTTTGTTGTGGCTCCAACCTGTTCTCCTATGAAGACATGCAAAAGCACAAACTCAATATGCTGAAGGCGGTGCGGAATTCTTTAGAAACCCGTCTTGCTGCGACCAATGCGGCGATTTCAACCCTGGAGCGACAGGTGGCCGATAGCGAAAGCGCATCTAACGGGGCTTCTGAAGCGGCTTAATTCTGGAATGGCGATGGCCAGATTGCTGGGCGGCCATCACCGCAGCGATCACCCCACCCACTCCGGCAATGAATCCACCCTAAACACACCGGCAGCAAACGTTGCCAAGCCACAATGGCTGCCGGTGCTGGTTTTCCCTTGCGCCACCAGGGCCAGTCAGACCGGCAACTCAAGCAGCCTCTGCATCGGTAACCGTCCCAGAGACTATGCTGGCTGAGCGAAGTCGAAGCCAAAACCTAGCCAGAATGTCCCCTTCGACTCCGCTCAGGGGACGGTTACTCTGCATCGCTTGAACACTTCGTGCTGGATTGCGTCGGTGCATTGGAGACCCTTGATACCTTGGGTAGCACCAAAAGTGCCTACACTTAATCCTGTTTCCCTGTACCGTTTTTGTCTTTAAGGAAGCCGACCCGATGTCGATCCGCTATCAATTTGATGCCGAAGCCGCCGATCGCAAATCCTTTGAACTCCCTGGTGCTCGGCCCCACTACACCCCCGATCGCCCCGGCCAAGTCGAGCACATTGCCCTAGAGCTAGATTTAGACATCGAGCACCAGCGCTATAGCGGCACCTGCCGGATTCACCTCAATCCTATTCGCGAGGGCATTGAGCAGCTCACCCTAGATGCAGTGAGTCTCACCATCGAGTCGGTGATGATCGGCGCAGTGGCCCAATCCTTTGACCACAATGGCGAACAGTTGTACGTGACCCTCAGCCAGCCACTGGTGCCTGGGCAAGCCATTGAGCTGGCGATTGCCTATCGCAGCGAAAACCCGCAGCGGGGGCTGTATTTTGTTTTGCCCACGGCGCACCAGCCGGATAAGCCCGTACAGGTGTGGACCCAGGGCGAAGATGAAGACTCGCGCTATTGGTTTCCCTGCTTTGACTACCCTGGCCAGCTCTCCACCAGCGAGATTCGGGTGACGGTGCCGAGCCCATACCAGGCCATTTCCAATGGGGAATTGGTGGAAACCATTGCGGTGGACCAGGGCAAGGTTTTCCACTGGGTGCAGGCTCAAGTCCATCCCACCTATCTCATGACCCTGGCCGTCGGTGACTTTGACGAAGTTCAGGACGAGTGGGACGGCATCCCAGTGACGTACTACGTTCAAAAAGGGCGCAAGGCCGATGGCCAACGCACCATGGGCAAAACCCCACAAATGATCGGCTTCTTTAGCGATCGCTTCGGCTACCGCTACCCCTTCCCCAAGTACGCCCAGGTGTGCATCACCGACTTCACCTTTGGCGGCATGGAAAATACCTCCTGCACCCTCCTCACCGATCGCTGCTTGATTGATGAACGGGCCGCCCTCGATAACCGCACCTCTGAATCCCTCGTGGCCCATGAATTGGCCCATCAATGGTTTGGAGATTTGTTGGTGATTAGTCACTGGTCCCACGCCTGGGTCAAAGAAGGCATGGCGACCTATTCAGAAGTGCTCTGGACCGATCATGAATATGGCCCTGAAGCCGCTGCCTATTACCGGCTGGGGGAAATGCGCCGCTACCTTTCCGAAGATAAAGGCCGCTACCGTCGGCCCATGGTGACCCACATTTATCGAGAGCCGATCGAACTCTATGACCGCCATATTTACGAAAAAGGGGCCTGCGTCTATCACATGTTGCGGACAGCACTGGGGGACGCCCTGTTCTGGCGGGCGATGCAAGCCTTTGTAAACACCTTTGCCCACAAAACCGTCGAAACCCTTGATCTGATCCGCACAATCGAAACCACCACTGGACGCAACCTGCGGTTTCTCTTTGACCAGTACGTCTATCGAGGCGGGCATCCCGACTTTAAGGTGGCCTACCGTTGGGATAACGACAGTAAACTCGCCCAGGTCACCGTCACCCAAACCCAGGCCAAGGCGGGGGATCACAGTAGCAAAAGTGGTCTGTTTGATCTCAAAATCCCCATTGGGTTTGGCTATGTGAAGGCGGATACGGTCACTATCAACCCCCTCACCATCCGCATCCATGAGTACGAGCAAACCCTGTACTTCCCCCTGCCGGAAAAGCCGGATTTTATTAGCTTTGATGTGGGCAACCACTTCACCAAAACCGTCAAGCTGGCCTATCCCTTACCCGAACTCAAGGCGCAGCTCCACCACGATCTAGACCCGATCGCCCGCATTTATGCCGCCGAGGCGATCGCCGATAAAGGCGGATTAGAGGCCGTCAAAATCTTGGCCGCAGCCCTCAAAACAGAGCCCTTCTGGGGCGTGCGGGTGGAAGTGGCAAAACAATTGGCCCATCTCAAGCTAGACCAGGCGGTGTTGGCCTTGTTGGCCGGGTTGCAAGATCCCCATGCCAAAGTTCGCCTTGCCCTGGTCAATGCCCTCGGGGACATCAAAACCGCAGCCACCTACCAAGCTCTATCTGACCTGTTGGCCAAAGGGGATCCCAGCTATTACGTCGAGGCTGCCGCCGCGCGCGCCTTAGGCGAAGTGGGCGCAGCTCGTCTGCCAGAACTTCCGGCAGCCGATATCACCCTGGCCCAACTGGAGGCGGTTCTCAAAACGCGCACCGGTTGGAATGAGGTGGTGCGATCGGGGGCTTTAGGGGGGATCAGCCAATTTAAAACCTCCACCCAAGCCTTGGGAATTTTGCTGCGCTATACCGAACCCACGGTCCCCCATTTGTTGCGGTTAGGGGCCGTGCGGGCCTTAGGAGCCCTATCTGGGGGGCAAAGCAATGCCGATGTGGCCCAGATCTTGGATCGCCTGGAAGCGATCGCCCGAGAACCCCAATTTCGTACTCAGATGACGGCGGTCGCAGCCCTTGGGGCCATGGAAGATCAGGGGGCCGTGCGGGTACTGCAGGGTATTGCCGATCACATTGACGATGGCCGGGTCCGCCGCCAAGCCGAAGAAGCCATACAGCGGGTCCGCGCCAAGCTCAGCCAAGCATCTGCCGTACAAACCCTACAGCAGGAGCTAGATACCCTCAAGCAATCGAATCAGGATTTGGTGAGTCGCTTAGCCGCCCTGGAAGCCAGGACCCAAGGCAGCGACTCAGCATAATCTAATCGGTCGATAAAACGCCTAACAGCATCGAACCCAGCGGACTTAAGTCCGCTGGGTTCGATGCTGTTAATGCTCAAACTTCAATTAGCCTGCGCGGATCGCCGAACGACCCCAAGGCCCATCGCGTTAGAGGTCAAATTGATTGCCACGGCGATATTGCAAATACGCGGCCACAAACAGCCCCCCTAGGGTCACAGGGATTAGGCCCAACACAATTCCACTGAGAAGCGGCTCAACCACGCGAAATAGCTCCTTTCAATCACAGCAACACTGACCATCTCTCAACGGCAAACGGTTAAAGAGATGTGAATATTATTGCTTTTCATCATACTGGTTAACTGGATCCCCTGTCCGGCATGGACCCATCCCCATTTTTGTCTGGTGGCGCGACAGCAAGCTATCTAGCACCGAAAAACCTTAAATCAAACGCGATGTCCCTGTGGGAGACCGCAACTTTAAGCTATGTTAATGACGAAACGTAATATAGACATCCTAGGTTTTGACTGAGAACGCCGCCATAGAGTCAACTCCCTCCGCCGCTGCGGTGCTGTTGCGAGCGTTGTTTGCGATCGCCCTGATTGGGGCCATGGCCCTGGTGATCACCTTAGGGATTCACCAGATCCAAGCATCTGATCCTTACATCCACGAGGTTCTTGTCCTCCAGGGAGAACAGACCAGAGGCAAGGCTATCTTTCAAATGAATTGCGCCGTTTGCCATGGCATCGAAGCCAATGGTGAAGTGGGTCCGAGCCTACTCAAAGTATCGGGACGCATGTCTAAGATCCGTTTAATTCAGCAGGTCACCAGTGGCAGTACCCCACCGATGCCCCAATTTCAGCCGGAGGCCCAAGATATGGCCGATCTCCTGGCTTATCTTGAGTCGCTCTAGAGTGGTCCTTTGATGTGCCGTCACAAATTTTGTTAATCGTTGACCTTGGGCGATCGTCCAAGGTCAACTAAAATCGTTAACACCCTAGCCCCTTGAAGGAACGTTCTGATGTCGTCTCAGACTTACTATTACCTGGTTGCCAGTCAGCACTTTCTCCTAGAGGAAGAACCCCTCGATGAAGTCTTAAAAGAGCGCACCCGCAACTACCAAGAGCAAGAAAAAGCGATTGACTTTTGGCTGATCACGCAACCTGCTTTTTTAGATGCCCCTGAATTGGCCACGGTCAAAGGCAAATGCCCGCAACCGGCGGCGGCAGTCATCTCCACCGATGCCACCTTGATTACCTGGCTGAAGCTGCGTCTAGAGTACGTCCTCACTGGCGAATTCGCAGCACCCTCCCCGTCAATTCCCGACCCATTGGCATCCCTCACCACCGTCGGCTAACCGCCCCCAGCCTTAATCTTTCCCCGAGCCTCGAAGCTATTTCAGGGTGAGGGCTTTGCATGCGGTTCCCTGTGCCGGATTCATAACGATGATATTGACCCGTAAAGGGGAAATCTGAAACCATCAGGAGCCGCCGTTATTTGCATTTTGCCACCTAGTCCCTGACTCCAGCTTCACCATCCTTCGCAGCTCAGTTCTGCTTGCGCTCGCGACGATCATTCCGCCTTTCTCGGGGCATTCATGAATCTAGACATCATCCATTATCAAAACAGAGTGGCTGAGCTGGAAGCGGAAAACCAGCGGTTACGACAACAGTTATTGGCTGCACAACAAGCAACTCAGCCAGCAGAATCAGAAAAACTTGCTTACCAGCAAAAGCTTGAATTTCTGATCCGAGAAACAACCCTTGGCATGACTGAATGGGATTCACAATTTCACATCACGGCTTGGAATCCCGCCGCAGAGAAAATTTTTGGCTACAGTGCTGAAGAGATGGTAGGGGCAAATACGATACGTATCATCCCACCTGAAGTGCAACCTAATATTGACGACATTAGAGCAGCACTCCTTGAAGGGCGAGGCGGCAACTATAGCGTCAATGAAAATATAACCAAAGATGGTCGAAGAATTACCTGCGAATGGATTAATACAATCCTGTATGACAATCAGCAACAAATTCTGGGCATATACTCCATCGTCCAAGACATTACGGCCCGCACCCAGGCCGAGACAGAGCTCAAGCAAAGCGAGGCCAGCCTTCGCCTCCAGGCCCTTGCCCTCACAGAACTTTCCCAAAGCCCAGCCATTAGTCAGGGGCAAATGGATGCCGCCTTCCGCGAGATCACAGAACGGGCAGCCCATGTATTGGCGGTAGATCGGGTCAGTATTTGGTTGTTTGACCCAGGCCACACCAAGCTGTGTTGCCAGGATCTATTTGAACTTGCGACCCAGCGCCATTCAATCGAGCAGGAATTGTTGGTGGCGGACTATCCCAGTTACTTTGCGGCCCTAGAACAGCAAGGGAGCTTAGCCATCGACGATGCCCAAAACGATGCCCGCACTGTCGAATTGGTCAAACCCTATCTCAAACCGCTTGGGATTACCTCTGCCTTGGATGTCACTTTAGGGAGCGATGACAAAAGTTCGGGTGTGCTCTGCCTAGAGGCGGCGGGCGCGCGACGCCATTGGCAAACGGCGGAAGAAAACTTTGCCCGCTCTGTCGCCAATTTGGTGACCTTGGTCATCGAGGCCCATCACCGTCAACAACAGACTCAAGCGTTAGAGCAAGCTTTAGTCAGGTTGCAAAATACCCAATTGCAGTTGGTGCAGAGCGAAAAGATGTCGAGTGTGGGCCAATTGGTGGCGGGGGTCGCCCATGAGATTAACAATCCGGTGAGTTTTATCCATGGCAACCTCCTCCATGCCAAGCAATATGTCAACGATTTACTGGGTTTAATTGGCCGGTATCAAACCCATTATCCCAATCCCCATCCTGAAGTTGCAGCAGAAATCAAGGCGATTGATCTGGCGTTTTTGCAGGAAGACATTTGCAAGCTCCTCAACTCCATGAATGTAGGCACTGAACGCATTCAAAAGATTGTCGAATCTCTCCGCAATTTCTCGCGGCTGGATGAGGCGGAGGTCAAAGATGTCGATCTCCATGAGGGGATCGACAGCACGCTTTTGATTTTACGAACGCGAATTCGGGCACAAAGCTGGCGACCCGAAATTCAAGTCATTAAGGACTATGGTGAGCTACCGCCGCTCACCTGCTACGCGGGTCAGCTCAATCAGGTGTTTATGAATTTGCTGAGCAATGCCATTGATGCCCTGGAAGAGCGTGATGAAAACCGCTCCCTAGATCAAATGGAGCAGGACCCCAGCACTATCCAAATTCGGACGCAAGTAGTGGCGGAGAATGGGACTGAGGCGATCGAAGTTGCCATTGCAGACAATGGGCTGGGGATCGATACGGTGACCCGTGATCGCCTGTTCAATCCTTTTTTCACGACGAAGGCGATCGGCAAAGGTACGGGGCTGGGTTTATCCATTAGCTATCAAATCATCACTGAAAAACACCAGGGCACTTTGGCGGTGGCGTCGGAGGACGGCCAAGGGGCCACATTCCTCATTCGTTTACCCCTGAAAGAAAAGGGCTCGGCAGGTCAAAGAACCAACCGCTATTAGCAGTCACAAGTCGGGTTAGGGTCAGGCTGCTCTATTCGTAGCGCTGGGCTTGCTGGGCTTCGCGCTGCAAGTATGCCCAATTCGCCACGGCCCTCAGTAACGATGACGAAACCGAGCCAGCCTGAATGCGCCATTACCCGCGCCTCGGCATAATTTTGGGGCCGGGTTTGGCTTTATGGTCTCCAGCATAGGCCCATTAACCCGTGTTCGATGCGGTCATCAACCTGGGTTTGGGGGATAATTGAATCCACCCACTGAAACCCTTGTCGAACCAGCGCTTGGCATCCCATGGGGACCAGGGAGCTTAGACACGCTTGTCAGGTCAAAATGTTCGTCAAAAATACTGACAGGGTGGAATCGGCAAGATCGATAAGATTGGCTGATGACAGGGAAATCTGTTAACAAGCCAACCAGCCTTCAGCCCTTTTTTACGCATTGCCCAGGAAGTCCATGGACGCAGACATCACCCTTTATCAGAAGAAAGTGGCTGATGTAGAAGCCGAAAAGCAGCGATTGCAACAACAGTTGGCAGAGGCGCAACAGTCTTACCAAGCAATCGCCCAGGAACTCAAAAGCTTGAAGAAAACGGTAGGGGTATCCCGAGAGGTTGATGCATACCCTACAGCGGAGGCGCGTTTGCGCCAGCAACAAGCCCAGTACCGCCAAATTTTTGAAACCATTACCGATGGGTTAGGCGTTATCAACCTCGAAACTGGCGAGTTGGTGGAAGCTAACCCGGCCTATCACCAGATGCATGGTTACTCCTACGAAGCGTTTATGGCCGTGCCTTTTACGAGTCTCGTGCATCCCCATTCTTGGCCGCTGCTTACTCAGTTTATTGAAGCCATCCAGGCGGGCCGGTCATTCACCGGCCAAGCCCAGAATATCCACCACCAGGGTCATATCATTGACATTGAGGTTAAGGGCATTCCTTACCCTTACAACGGCACGACCCATGCGTTAGCCATTGTGAGAAATATCAGCGATCGCAAGCGTCTCGCCGCCAACCTGCGCTTGAGTGAAGCCCGACTGACCGCCGCCTTTGAGCAGGCCGCCGTGGGCTTTGCAGAATCAGATATGCAAACAGGGCGGTTGACCTTAGTCAATACGCGCTTTTGCGAAATGACCGGCTATAGCCGGGACGAACTCACAGCAATGACCATTGCCGAACTGACCCACCCCGAAGATGTTGCAACATCCAAACAAGCGATTCAGCAGCTTTTTTCGGGTCAAATCGAGCACTTCGCCCTAGAGAAACGCTATTGCTGTAAAGACGGCAGCTATTTTTGGTCAGAGACCACCGTTTACCTGGTCAATCCGCCCGATCAGCAAGCCACCTACTGCATGGCCGTAGTTCAAGATATTCGCGATCGCAAAGCTTCTGAAGACGCTTTAAAACAGAGTGAAGAGCAATTCCGCACCCTCGTCGACAATATCAATGGCGCAGTATACCGCCGCAATAATGATACCGACTGGACCATGGAATTCATCAGCGACGCTATTCACAAACTCTCGGGTTACCCCGCCACTGACTTTATTCAAAGTCGAGTCCGCACCTATGGCAGCATTATTCATCCCGATGACGCTGGCCATGTAGTTCAAACCGTGGGCGAGGCCTTGGCAAAGAGAGAACCGTTTACCTTGGAATATCGGATTCTTCATCGAGATGGCAGTATCCATTGGGTCTACGAAAAGGGCAAAGGCATCTTTGACTCAACGGATCAGCTATTCTTCATAGAAGGCGTATTTTTTGACATCACAGAGGGCAAAGTTGCCCAGGCAGAAAAAGAATCTTACCAAAAGAAGCTCGAATTCCTAATTCGAAAAACAACCCTAGGCATCATTGAATGGAATACCCAATTTGAAGCCGTTGCTTGGAACCCTGCCGCCGCTGAAATTTTTGGCTATGGCGCTGATGAAATGCTGGGGCAACATGCCAAGCGTATCGTCCCCCTTGAATTTCAACCTTATGTTGATGATGTAATGACCGCTTTGGTAGAAAATAAAGGGGGCAATTACAGCATCAATGAAAATTGCACGAAAGCAGATCAAACCATTACTTGTGAATGGATTAATACTGTCCTTTACGATGCCCAAAAGAATGTCTTGGGCATTTATTCTGTCGTACAAGACATTACGGCACGCATTCGAGCCGAGACGGAGCTGAAGCAGAGTGAGGCCAACCTCCGCCTTCAGGCCGTTGCCCTAGCAGAGCTCTCCCAAAGCCCAGCCATTAGCCAGGGGCAAGTCGAAACCGCTTTCCGCGAGATTACCGAACGGACGGCCCATGTATTGGAGGTGGGTCGGGTCAGTATTTGGTTGTTTGACCCAGACCACACCAAGCTGTGTTGCCAGGATCTATTTGAACTTGCGACCCAGCGCCATTCAATCGAGCAGGAATTGTTGGTGGCGGACTATCCCAGTTACTTTGCGGCCCTAGAACAGCAAGGGAGCTTAGCCATCGACGATGCCCAAAACGATGCCCGCACTGTCGAATTGGTCAAACCCTATCTCAAACCGCTTGGGATTACTTCTGTCTTGAATGCCACCTTGGGGAGTGAGGGCAAAATCTCTGGTGTGTTGTGCTTAGAAGCGGTGGGGGCACTGCGCCATTGGCAAACGGCAGAAGAGAACTTTGCCCGTTCGGTGGCGAACTTGGTGACATTGGTGATTGAAGCCAATCAGCGCCAGCAACAGGCTCAAGCGCTAGCGCAAGCTTTAGCCAGGTTGCAAAATACCCAATTGCAGTTAGTGCAAAGTGAAAAGATGTCGAGCGTCGGGCAATTGGTGGCGGGGGTGGCCCATGAGATTAACAACCCGGTGAGTTTTATCCATGGCAACCTCGTCCATGCTGACCAATATGTGACTGACTTACTCCGATTGATCGAGCGGTATCAAGTCCATTATCCTGACCCTCATCCGACGATCGCGGCAGAGATTAAGGCCATTGATTTGGCGTTTGTGCAGGAGGACCTGGGCAAGCTGCTCCGCTCCATGCATGTGGGTACTGAGCGCATTCAAAAGATTGTCGAATCCCTACGCAATTTTTCTCGCCTTGATGAGGCGGAGGTCAAAGATGTCGATCTCCATGAGGGGATCGACAGCACGCTTTTGATTTTACGAACGCGAATTCGGGCACAAAGCTGGCGACCCGAAATTCAAGTCATTAAGGACTATGGTGAGCTACCGCCGCTCACCTGCTACGCGGGTCAGCTCAATCAGGTGTTTATGAATTTGCTGAGCAATGCCATTGATGCCCTGGAAGAGCGTGATGAAAACCGCTCCCTAGATCAAATGGAGCAGGACCCCAGCACTATCCAAATTCGGACGCAAGTAGTGGCGGAGAATGGGACTGAGGCGATCGAAGTTGCCATTGCAGACAATGGGCTGGGGATCGATACGGTGACCCGTGATCGCCTGTTCAATCCTTTTTTCACGACGAAGGCGATCGGCAAAGGTACGGGGCTGGGTTTATCGATCAGCTATCAAATCATCACTGAGAAACACCAAGGCACGTTAGAGGTGATGTCTGAAAAGGGCCAAGGGGCAACGTTTGTCATTCACCTGCCCCTTTTTAAAAATCGCAAGCAAATTGCCGCACAGAAAATTTCATCGTGAGCACTCGCAAGCGATCTATGCCCTACGGGAAGAACGCCCACGACCCGCTCAGGGCGAACGGGCAACTTCTAAAATAAAAATTGCAGCACCGGCACCTCGTCCCAACATCGGGTGCAGCGGCTATTCTGAGAGGGCTTTCCCCCGCCACAACCATGGCCCATGCAACTTCATCCGATGAGCAAGCTGCCTTGCTAGCGCTGCGGTCCCAACTGCGGGTGGGTCAGCAGGCGATGGCTGATTGGAGTGGTGGTCCCCTAGCGGTTGCAGCAGTGCCAGGGGCCGGAAAATCCACCGGCATGGCAGCGGCGGCAGCGATCGCCATCGCCCGCAACCACCTCCACAGCCGCCACCAACTGCTGCTGGTGACCTTTACGCGATCGGCAGCGGCCAACCTCAAGGGACGGGTCCGCAATCACCTCAAGGATCTGGCGCTGCCAGGGAATAGCTTTGGCGTGCAAACCCTCCATGGTCTGGCCCTCACCATCGCCACCCGTAACCCAGAGCTGTCGGGCCTCAGCCTAGAGACCCTGACCCTGCTGAATCCCACCCAGAACCATCGCCTGATCCGCACCTGCGTTGAACAATGGATTGTGGCCCAGCCCCAGACCTATCAGCGCTTGCTAGAAGGACAAAGCTTTGATGGCGAAGAGACGGAGCGGTTGCGACGGCAGTCGGTGTTGCGCACAGAGATTTTGCCGAATTTAGCCACCACTACCATCCACGAGGCCAAAAGTTCGGGGCTGATGCCAGCGGATTTAGCTGCCCTGGGTCAAACCATTACCCGCGCCCTGGTACCCGAACAGGGGGACTACGATGTGCTGACCATCGCCGCCGATCTCTATGAACGCTATCAATTGCTCTTGCAGCAGCGGCAGCTGATTGACTATGACGACATGATTTTGGCGGCGCTGCGGGTGCTGGCGGATGCGGAGGCGCAGGGGTTTTGGCGATCGCGCATTTTCGCCGTCTTCGAAGACGAAGCCCAGGACTCCTCGCCGTTGCAAACCCAGCTTTTAGAAGTGCTGGCCGCCGATCCAGAACATCCCGATCGCCCCTTAAATTTGGTGCGGGTAGGAGACCCAAACCAAGCCATTAACGCCACCTTTACCCCCGCCGACCCGATTTTCTTTAATCAATTTTGCGATCGCGCCCAGCACCATGACCGCCTGATCACCCTCGATCAAGCCGGTCGCAGTACCGGCGCGATCATGGCAGCGGCCAATCACCTGTTGCAGTGGGTCAATACCTCCGGGATCGCCAGACGAGAGCGCCCCTTTCGTCCCCAAGCCATCCGTCCAGTCCCCCCCGATGATCCTCAACCCGACGCGAATCCAGCGGCCCTGGGTGAAGGGGTCGAAATTCATACCCCCGATACGGTGACGGATACGGTGCGGGCGATCGCCCAGCGGATCACCCAGCTTGGCAATAGTGACGCCACCCTCAGCATCGCCATTCTGGTGCGGGACCATCGGCAGGGGCGCTTTATCAGCCAGCTCCTCAGCGATCCCGAGACCCTAGGGGTGGATATCTTGACCACGGGGCTGCGGGTGCTCGATGTCGGTGCCCACAGCCGCCAAACCCATGTGCCCTCAGAAGTGTTGGCCATCCTGCGGTTTATCGCCCGCCCCCATTCCCCCGATCGCCTCAAGGAAACCCTCCAGGTGTTGGTGAAACGCCAGCGGCTGCCCCCCCAAGACCTAAATGCCCTCGCCCATGCCCCCGAGCAGTTTCTCTACCCTGGCCCGCTGGACCTGCCCCCTCAAACGGAGGCGGCCCGGCAGGCGCGGCGGCTTTGTGTGGGATTGCTGCGATCGCGCCTAGAGCTGCCGCCCTACCACTTAGTGCCGTTCATCGGCCTCACCCTGGGCTACAACCAAAGCGAGTTAGCCACCGCCGATAAGCTAGCCTCCCGCTTGGCCCAACAAACCCGCACCAACAATACCCTGCGGGCCATGATCGACGCGCTCCAGGAGATTGTCGGCACGGAACGGTTTGAGGCGGTGGATACCGAAGATCGTGATGATCTGTATACGCGATCGGGGCAGCTCACCATCCTGACCATGCACAAGGCCAAGGGGCTAGATTGGGACGTGGTTTTTCTGCCGTTTCTCCATGCCCGCCTGATCCCAGGGGAGCTATGGGTGCCGCCCCAGCAGAAGTTCTTGGGGGAAATCAGTTTGCCGGAGGTGGCGCGGGTGCAAATTCGGGCGGAAACCCACGGGGAACACAAGTCGACCCCGATCCCGGATGCACTCACGGCTTGGCAACAGGCCCAGGATCTGAAAACGGCGGAGGAGTTTCGCCTGCTCTATGTAGCGATGACGCGGGCGAAGCGATTGCTGTGGATGTCGGCGGCGCAGCAGGCCCCGTTTAGCTGGAGCCAGCCAGACAATTTACACGAGGCCGAGCCTTGTCCGGTGTTACCGGTGTTGGCAAATACCCTCTAAACACGGCCCACGGTAAAACAGGCGTTCCCCAAGGCCCCAGGGCCTTGGGGAACGGGTGACTGACTACTTATTGCACCTGTTTTAACACCTGACCCAGCGCTTCGAGGAGGGTATCGACCCGATCGCCATGGCTATTGGAGCCCATCAGGCCAATGCGCCACACCTGACCGGCCAAATCCCCGAGACCACCGCCAATCTCGATGTTGTGCTCATTCAGCAACAGCCGCGCCACCGCCTTGGCATCCACCCCATTGGGCACCTTGACCGTGGTCAGGGTGGGCAGACGGTAGGCTTCCTCCACATGGCAAGACAGGCCCATTTCTGCGAGACCGGCCCAGAGCTTCTCGGCGGTGGCTTGGTGCCGTTGCCAGCGGGCTTCTAACCCTTCTTCGGCCACCAGGCGCAGGGCTTCACGAATGGCGTAGGTCATGTTCACCGGGGCGGTGTGGTGGTAGGAGCGATCGCTGCCCCAGTACTTCCGCAGCAGGGACGCATCTAGGTACCAGTTGGCCACCTTGGTCTTGCGGCCATCCAACTTATCGAGGGCGCGGGGACCCATGGTGAATGGCGACATGCCGGGGGGGCAGCTCAGGCCCTTTTGGCTACAGCTATAGGCCAAGTCCACCTGCCAGTCATCCAAGAAAATCGGCACTCCCCCCAGGCTCGTGACGGTGTCGATTACCAGCAAGCAATCGAACTCGCGACAGAGGGCACCGATACCTTCCATGGGCTGGCGTACCCCGGTAGAGGTTTCGGCATGGACGAGGGCCAGCAGGGCGGGGCGATGGGTTTCGAGGGCTTCGCGGATTTCGGCCAAACTAAAGGCTTCTCCCCAGGGGCGGTTGATGGTGCTCACATCGGCCCCATAGCGTCCGGCCATATCCACTAGGCGATTACCAAAGTAGCCATTCACCCCCACAACGACCCGATCGCCCGGTTCGATCACATTGGCTAGGGTCGCTTCCATAGCAGCGGAGCCGGTGCCAGGGACGGGGTAGGTCATTGGGTTGTCGGTCTGCCACGCATAGCGCAGCAGTTCTTGCACCTCATCCATGAGGGCGAGGTAAGCGGGGTCGAGGTGGCCGATCGGCTGGCGGTTCATGGCGGCGACCACGGCGGGGTCGGCATTGGAGGGGCCAGGGCCGAGTAATAGCCGCTCGGGCACCTCTAAAACGGGCAAATGGCGCAGATGGGCATCGCTAACGGTGGGTTTGGATACAGAAAGGGTGGTGGTCATGGGGGTGCTCAACAAGTTCTCCGTTCTCCATTGTCCGATCGCACGGGCAAATGACCAATTGCTGGGTCAATTCCCACAGGCGGGCTTGCAAAAGGGCGATCGCGAGCCTTAGGGTCAACACACCTGTAACTTCCCTGTGCTGCTGATGGTGACCCTGGCTGAAATCTGTACTGCAATGACTGCGGCGGAACCGGTTGAATATGCCGCGATCTCAACTCTCAATCTCTACCAATCCCCCGCCTGTGATGGGCTGGTGACGCAAATGGCCACGGGGCGACAGTTACGGGTGGTGGCGGTGCCGTCGGAGCCTGACCCCCAGGCGATTTCGGTGTGCCTCTGTGAGGATGATTATCCGGGCTGGGTGGCGGTGGCGGATGTGGCGCGGTTGACGGTGGCGGCGACACCCTATCAGCCCAAGCCGGTCAGCGCAACGGAGATTCAACGGCGCATCCCCCAGGTGATTGCCTTTGCTGAGGCGGCGATGGCGACGCCCAATGAATATCTCTGGGGGGGGACGGTGGCCCCCAATTACGATTGCTCGGGGTTGATGCAGGCAGCGTTTGGCTCGGTGGGGGTTCAGTTGCCGCGTGATGCGTACCAGCAGGAGGCGTTTACGCAGCCGGTGGCGCTGGATGACCTGAAACTTGGGGATCTGCTGTTTTTTGGGACACCTGAGAAAACCACCCATGTGGCGATTTATCTGGGGGAGGGGCGGTATCTCCACAGTTCGGGAAAGGATCAGGGGCGCAATGGGATTGGGGTTGATTCGGTGTGGGATCTGGGGGATGAGGTGAGCGATCGGTATTTTCGGCAGTGGCGACGGGGGGGTAGGGTAATGCAGTCTTATCTGCCTCAAGCCCTTGCCCATCAGGATTCAGGTTGATATCGGATATCGCCTTGGGGTTTCAACTGAAGATAGAAGCGCAACCCCACTCGGCCCGACACGCATGGTTGCCACCCAACATCCTCGCCCCCAACGTGAGTGTGTGCGATCGCGATCTCACCGGCCAACAATTTTTCTGCGACCCCTGCCTGATCGTCGAAGTCATCTCCCTCAGTACAGACGCCTATGATCGAGGCGATAAATTTTCGCTCTATCGTCGCCTCGATAGCCAGCAAGCATACGTCCTGGTGGGGTCGAAATACCGTTGATGTTTTCCGCTGTACCTCCCCAAGGCAAATAGAGCTTCATCCCCTACGATGGCAACGACAGCATTGAGCTAACCAACATCGGGGCAACGATTACCCTGGATCACATCTCCGACGATGTCTGACTGTTGTCTCCCAACCGCGCCAGAACCACCCTTAGACTCAAGCGCTTGCACTAGAGAGGCGATGCAGTGTTGATCGGGGGGATGGAACCCAGCGTCCGTTAGTTCAAGCAACTTTGCAATTGGGCTTGTAGCTGCACCTGCTCCGCTGGCGAACCCGCCAGCAACACACTCAACTTGC
>CAYGVA010000078.1:0-17338 GCA_964353225.1 uncultured Leptolyngbya sp. | reverse complement strand
GCGGGTAGGGTTCCAGGGGTCGCCTGTAGATCGGCGGCGGTGGGGTTTGTCCCTAATGCATTGCAGTAGTCCAGGGCCATCTCGAGGGTTTCTGTGCCAAACCAAGGGATGGGGGCTATCTCGCCAAAACCGACGGCACCTGCTGGGGAAACCAAACGCAGAATCAAGCCGGTGCGCGCCGTCCAAGCGCCATGGTGGGTACGTAACGGTTGGCGAAAGGGGCGACAGTACCGCCGCATCGATAGGTCAAAGCGGCTCATGAAACCTGGCCCGCCCGTAGGGATGGACGCCCATACTGGTCTGCCATGGTGGGGTTCAAACCCCCGTGGGCAACACCAACCCCAGCCCCAGCAACACCCCACTCCAAAAGTGAAACCCGATCGCAAAAAACTTAGCGTTGCTGACCCGGTCCGGCTGGTCATGGTAGCGCCACACATGCTGGCTGAGGCGCACCGCCGCTGGCACGCTGACCAGGGAAATTAAGGTCCAGGCGGGGAAGTGATCGAGCCAGACCCCGAGCACCACCAGCCCTAAGGCCATCACACACAGCACCGGCAGCAGTTGCGCCCCCCGGCGGGTACCGAGGCGGACGATGGGCGATCGCTTCCCGGCGATCATGTCATCCTCCACCTGATGGAAGTGGGAGCAAAACAGCACTAGGGAGGTGGTGATGCCAATGATTACCCCCGCCATCTGACTCCCCAAAGACCAGGTTTGGCCCTGGCTATAGTAAGCCGCCCCCACCGCTAAGGGACCAAAGCTGATAAAGCACAGAATTTCCCCTAGGCCCTGGTAGCCCAAGCGAAAGGGCGGACCTTGGTAGGTGTAACCCAACCCGCAGCACAGCACAATCAAGAACAGGACCGTGGGGTCTTGCTGCCGCAGGGCAATGGCACAGATGCCGGTGATCCCAAGCCCCAGACAGCCATTGCCAATGGCAAAAATCAAGGATTTCTGGCGGGTCAAGTTCACCAAAGAATGGGCTTTGTTAATGTCGATGCCGGTTTCCGAATCAAAGACATCATTGCTGAGGTTTTCCCACACCAATATCAACACCGCTGACAGCAAAAAGATGGCAAAGGTGACGGGGTCAAAAATTCCCAGTTCACCATAGGCGACGGCAGTGCCCACCATGATCGGCATGATCGCGACGCTATACATGGGGGGTTTAAGCGCTGCTAGCCAGAGTTTTTGGCGAGGGGTTGAAGTGGAATCAGTCATCGGCCAATTTAGACCACAGGATATTTAAAGCCCAATCAGCATAGATCGAGGCTTACCCCCTTGAATACGGATAGTGATGTAACGCTCTGTGACAGTTGGGTGGACAGAAGCCTGCTGATTGCAGAGGCAGTTTGTTAAATTGGCAGGGCTCAATCATCCCTGAGATCTCCAAAATGGTCCTGCCCAAAAAACCGCCCCTGCTCTTTACCATTGGGACCGCCGTGCTCCTGATTGGGGGCGGGGCGATCGCCTATTGGGGGTTGAGTTGGCAGCGGTTCTTTGCTGAGAGCTTACCAATGGGGGTGCAAGCGATCCCCGAAACGGCTACCGCCACCCTGAGCCTCTCCACCGATCCAGACCAATGGCGGCAACTGCGGCAATTTGGCACCCCTGAGACCCAGGCCGATTTTGACCAACGGTTGGCCCAATGGCGCGATCGCTGGTTTACCCAATATGGCCTGTCATTTGAAGACCATCTGGAACCTTGGGTGGGGGATGAGGTCACCATTGCCCTCTTGCCGATCCCCACTGCCGATGGCGAACCCGATGACCCCCTCATCCCAAAGGAGCATCACCAAATTGTGTTGCTGCCCATTGCAGATCGAGAAGCCGCCCAGGCGGTCATGGCTGACTTCCCAGGGGCAGATCCGACCCCTACCACGACTGATAGCACCGCTTCGGACGGCACTGCCGAAGCGGCTCAGGATGCCGTAGCCGAGTACCGGGGGGTCACCCTCAACCGTTACGACCCAAGTGCTGAGGTGGGCGTCGATGGGGCTGACCCAGAGACTGAACCGGCGGCGGTATGGATGGGGGTGTTGGGCAGTGAGCTGGTGCTCGTCGCGGATGATATGGGTGCGGCGGAGCAGGCGATCGATGCCTACAAGGGGGGCCGCACCATTGCCAATCTACCGGGCTATGGTCGGGCATTTGACCAGACCGAAGCGGGCAGTGCCTTTAGCAAACTCTATGTGAGCGTGCCCGCCGCCACCCAGTTTTTGGCCCAAGCCTCCCAGCCTGCCATTCCACCAGCGGTTGTGTCGGGCTTTCAGGCCAGTCGGAGCTTGGTGGCAACGGTTGATTTAGCCTCCCAGGGCATCCGAATTCAAAGTGTGAGCTGGCTGCTGCCAGAGAGCGATCGCACCTATGCCGTCAGCGAACCCTTCCCGGAGCAACTGCCAGACTACCTGCCCCAAGAGACCGTCATGCTGGCCTCAGGCAGTAGCTTTGAGCAATTCTGGACAGATTTAAAGGAGCGCCGTACCTGGAGCGCCCTCACCGCCCTCGATCCCGACGCCCTCGCCCTCACCCTGCAATCGGGGACGGGGCTGGTGATGGAAAATGACCTCATCCCCTGGATGGGGGGAGAATTTGCCTTGGCGTTAGTGTCTCCCCCAGCGGTAGACGCCCCTGATGCCAACCCTCCAGAGGTCTCCCTGCCCAACCCAGGGTTGATTTTGATGGCCCAGGTCAGCGATCGCCCCCGCGCTGATCAAACCTTTGCCCAGTTAGATGAAGTGGTCGCCAGTCGGTACCGCTTCACCATTAACACCACCCAGGTCGAAGACGCCACCCTCACCGAGTGGGCTTCCCCTTTTGGGTCCCTCACCTTGAGTCGGGGCTGGCTGAGCGACTCAGTCACCTTTTTGACCGTGGGCAATGGCGTCGTGGATATGATTGCCCCAATTCCGCAAAGGCCCTTGTCCACCGATCCGCTCTTTCAATTGGTGATGGACGGGGCTCCTGACGCCAACAACGGCCACTTTTACCTGAACCTGGGTGAGCTGGATGACAGCAACCGCAACCTGTTTTTACCCAACCTGCCTCCGGAAACCCAAGGGGTATTACAGGCCATCCAGGCCATTGGTGTCACCGCCACGATTTTGGATGAACGGCAGCTCCGCTACGATCTGTTCTTGGCCCTACGCCGGGGCGATCGCCCCGGCGCATTACCAACGTTGGCAGCACCAGAGTCCACAACTGAACCGGCTGAATCCACACCCACCGAGAGTCCCACCAGCGAATAACACTCTCCTGTAATGGGAGAGTTTGAATGGGCTAGCGTCACTTTACCCGAACCGATTGTGATCAAAACCCGTTCACAAGGCCGGTTAATGTCCCTAAACTGGCTAGGATTAGAGAGCACCTCATTCCGTAACCCCCATGGATCTCGTCACCCTCCAAGGTTGGTTAGACAACCTCGCCTTCGCCGTGTTGTTTCTGACCATGCTCTGTTACTGGAGCGGAGCCGCCTTTCGGCAGGTCACCTTCCTGCCCAAGGTGGGGACAACGGGCATGGTCATCGCAAACCTAACCATGGCCGCCCTGCTGGTGGCCCGCTGGATTGAAGGGGGCTACTTCCCGGTCAGCAATCTTTACGAGTCGCTCTTTTTCGTGGCCTGGGGGTTAACGGCGGTCCATCTGATTGCCGAACGCATGAGCGAAAGTCAATTGGTGGGCACGGTGACGGCCCCTGTGGCCATGGGCATCAGCGCCTTTGCCACTATGACCTTGCCCGATGCCATGCAGCATTCCGAGCCCCTGGTGCCCGCCCTCAAATCCAACTGGCTGATGATGCATGTGAGCGTCATGTTGCTCAGCTATGCGGCACTGATGGTGGGGGCCTTAATGGCGATCGCGTTTTTGGTGGTGACCCGAGGGCAAGCGATCGAGCTGCGGGGCAGTTCGGTGGGGACCGGTGGTTTCCGTGATAGCCGCCTCCGCCAACAAATCGACGCCACCTTAACGTCTACAGCAGTTGCCGCCGGAGCGACGACAGGCGGTGGCGGCACAGCGGTTTTAGAAAAAGTCGAAGTCGTCGAAACCCCAAAGGTAGCCCTCTCCCCCCAACGGCTCACCCTAGCCGACACCCTCGACAACATTAGCTATCGCATCATTGGCTTGGGCTTCCCCCTGCTAACCATCGGGATTATTTCTGGCGGTGTCTGGGCCAATGAAGCCTGGGGTTCCTACTGGAGCTGGGACCCCAAAGAAACCTGGGCATTAATTACCTGGTTAGTCTTTGCCGCTTACCTCCACTCTCGCCTCACCAAAGGCTGGCAGGGGCGACGTCCGGCGATTATTGCCGCCTCTGGCTTTGCCGTGGTGTGGGTGTGCTACTTGGGGGTCAATCTCTTGGGCAAAGGCCTTCATAGCTACGGCTGGTTCTTCTAGCCCCCTTTCCCCTTAGGTTCCCCTGCCATCTGCGGTCTTAGGAGGTATTACAGGCGACAGTGACTCGCCATAGCCGTAAAGGATTGACCGCAAGGGGGCGGCTTTATGGCACGCTTAGTAATGGTAATTCGTTGATAATCTGGGCTATGCAAACCTTGTCTTCTCCCCCTCAAGCGGCTGCTAAAGCTCCTGTTGAAACCGTTATCCATCGCCGCTACACCCGATCTGTGCGGGTGGGTGATGTCACCATTGGCGGTGCCAACCCCGTCGTGGTGCAATCCATGATTAATGAGGACACCCTTGATATTGAGGGGTCCGTAGCAGCGATTCGGCGGCTCCACGAAATCGGGTGTGAAATTGTACGGGTCACCGTTCCCAGCATGGCCCATGCCAAAGCTCTGGAAACGATTCGAGCGCAACTGCAAGCTACCTATCAGGCGGTGCCCCTCGTGGCCGATGTCCACCACAACGGCATGAAAATCGCCCTAGAGGTGGCCAAGCATGTGGATAAGGTGCGGATCAACCCAGGGCTGTACGTGTTTGAGAAGCCCCAAGCCAACCGCAGCGAATATACTCAAACCGAATTTGACGAAATTGGTCAGACCATCAAAGCCACCCTAGAACCCCTCGTGGTTTCCCTGCGGGATCAGGGCAAGGCCATGCGCATCGGTGTCAACCATGGGTCCTTGGCGGAGCGGATGCTGTTTACCTACGGGGATACCCCAGAGGGCATGGTGGAATCTGCCCTGGAATTCATTCACATTTGTGAATCCCTAGACTTTCGCAATCTGATCATTTCCTTGAAAGCATCACGGGTGCCAGTGATGTTGGCGGCCTACCGACTGATGGTGCAGCGCATGGATGAGCTGGGAATGGACTATCCCTTGCATCTGGGAGTAACGGAAGCGGGGGATGGTGAGTACGGTCGCATCAAGTCCACCGCTGGCATTGGCACGCTTTTGGCCGAAGGGATTGGCGATACGATTCGGGTTTCATTGACCGAAGCCCCTGAGAAGGAAATCCCGGTCTGCTACAGTATTTTACAAGCCCTGGGCCTGCGCAAGACCATGGTGGAGTATGTGGCCTGCCCCTCCTGTGGGCGCACCCTGTTCAATCTAGAAGAGGTGCTTCACAAGGTGAGGGAAGCCACTAAGCACTTGACCGGTTTAGACATTGCTGTGATGGGCTGCATCGTCAATGGCCCCGGAGAAATGGCCGACGCCGATTACGGCTATGTGGGCAAAACCCCTGGCTATATCTCCCTATATCGAGGCCGAGACGAAATCAAAAAGGTGCCTGAAGATCAAGGGGTTGCGGAGTTGATCAACCTCATCCAAGGGGACGGGCGTTGGGTTGATCCTGAAGCGCTCTAGGGTTAAATTTCGCCCCTAACCCCAGGGCGATTTAACCCATAAGCTTTGTTGCTTTTCTCAGCTTGTCCCCAGCTTTTACCCAGGGTGGCTGTGTTAGATTGGGCATAATTGCCTCAGGAATGCTCTAGGACGTAGCCGGGACTAATATATGGCGATCGCAAAGCGTGGACTTGTGGTGGGTGCAACAGCATTGGCAGTAGCCGCTGTGACGATGACCGGAGCAGGGCTGCACCTATCTCAAAGCAAGGCTTTCTTTGAGGAAAGTCCGAAGGAAATCGTTGACGAGGTCTGGCAACTGATTGATCGCACCTATGTGGATGCGACCTTTAATCAGGTTGACTGGGAAGCGGTTAGAACTGAGTATTTAGAACCTGAATATACCTCCCGCGAATCGGCCTATAACGCCATTCGCGAAATGCTAGAACTGCTGGGCGATCCCTACACGCGCTTCATGGATCCCCAAGAGTTTCGCAACATGCAGATTGATACCTCTGGGGAACTCACGGGTATCGGCATTCAGATTTCCCAAGAGGAAGACACCAATGAGATCATCGTAGTTGCGCCTATCGAAGACACCCCTGCCTTTGAAGCCGGACTGCGTTCTCAGGACGTGATTGTCACCATTGATGGTGAAAGCACCGAGGGCATGGACCTGAATGACGTGGTCAACCGCATCCGTGGGCCAGTCGGTTCTGAGGTGTCGATTACTGTCCTCCGAGATGATGAACCGGTCGATTTCACGTTGACCCGAGCCCGCATTGAAATTCATCCGGTGCGGTATGCCCTTAAGGAAGGTTCTATTGGCCCCATAGGCTACATTCGCCTCACCCAGTTCAGCGCCAATGCAGCCGCAGAAATGCAGGATGCGATCGCCGCCTTAGAGGCCGATGAGGTCACGGGTTATATCTTAGATTTACGCTCTAACCCTGGTGGCTTACTGTACTCCAGCATTGACATTGCCCGGATGTGGTTTGACGAGGGCGGCATTGTTTCCACTGTCAATCGCCAAGGGGTCATTGATGAAGAGGCTGCCAACAATCGCGCCTTGACCGACAAACCATTGGTGGTTTTGGTAGACGGTGGCTCCGCCAGTGCCAGTGAAATTCTATCCGGTGCCCTGCAAGACAACGAGCGGGCGCAGTTGGTCGGCACCCAAACCTTTGGAAAGGGATTGGTGCAGTCTGTTCGTAGCCTGCCAGATGGTTCGGGTATCGCCATTACGGTGGCGAAGTATCTCACCCCAAATGGTCGAGATATTAACCATGAAGGCATTGAGCCCAATGTGATTTTGGAGCTGACCGAGGCCGAACGTGAGCGTATTGCTGATGATCGCACCATCATTGGCACCTTAGACGATCCTCAATATGCCAGGGCGCTGGAGCTCTTGACAGATGTTGTACAGGCGAATCGGCAAACGGCATTAACAGCCCCCTAACTACCGCAGCGTAGCCTTGCGGCCATCGCGGTTATATGGGGCGACACTTTCCTGCCCGAATGAGCCCAATTCGTCGGGCGATCGCACCATCGCGAGACGGGTAAGGTCCCCAGTAGCCACCATGGTCATAGGTGAAGTCATCAGGAAGAGTCGATACGATTTCGCAGGTGTCGTCCAGACTTTTGACCACAAACCAAGTTTCTGGGGCGGGGGTTGGTGATTCCGATTGAGGACTAGAGGGCATTTGTCACGGGTGTTCTAGGATGGACACAGTTTTCACGACTGGTGATTGCTGTGAAATGGGGATGACCCATGGCAAATTTACTACCCATTAACCCCCAGTAGAGCCGCCTCAGTCAGTTCTAAAATGACCTCTAACCTCAGTTGCTGAGTCTGCTCCAGTAGGGCTTCCCGCATTTGATGGTGTTGATCGGGGATTTGCGCCAATAAGGCTTCAATATCTTGGTCACTGCAAAGTACCGCCGCCCGGTGCAAAGCGCGAATCCAGCTATCGGACATAACCAGCAAATTTTGGGGTTGTAATACGGCTGCGGTTGCATCAGGAATAGGGGATGCGGTCAACACATCGAAGCAATATTTTAGGTCCAGATGGTGGCCGACTTTTTCCAGCAGTTGGCTGAGCTGAACGGGCTTAGATAGAAAATCATCGCATCCTGCCGCGATCGCTTTTTCAGATTCTTGGTCCAACACTGCCGCCGTCACGGCAATGATCTTGACCGATGGTGCCGGGGTTAGGGCTGCTGCTTGGGTCCGAATGGCGCGAACGGCATCATATCCGTCCATGATCGGCATCCGGATATCGATCAAAATCAAGTCGGGTTGATGGGCTACCCATTGCGCAATAGCCTCTTCACCATTTTCGGCCTCCAATAGCTCAAACCCTAAGGTGCTGAGCATTTCTATGGCGATCTCGCGATTGAGGCGGTTATCATCCACAATCAAAACTTTGTAGGCTGACTGCCCAGGGACCAACCCAACCACCTTGGCACTGGGTTGAAGGGATGTATTTTCTTGAGTGGCAGCTTCGGGCTCAGTCACCACCTCTATCGGCAGCGAGACCCGAAAGGTACTGCCCTCCCCTGGGGTACTGCAAAGCATCATATTGCCCCCCAGCATCTCAACAAATCGGCTGCTAATGGTGAGCCCCAACCCCGTACCATCCACCATGGATTGGCCCATGCGCGTTTGTTCAAAGGCTTCAAAAATTCGATACTGCTCTCGGGGCGTAATACCTAGCCCAGTATCGGTGATTTCAAAGATTAATGATGTTTGGGTAAGGGATGTAGCCTTAGCAATGGTGTTACGAGGGGTTGGGGCCGCAAACACCCGCAGCGTCACGCCCCCCTCACGGGTGAATTTGATGGCATTTCCCAACAGATTGATGAGGATTTGGCGCAGTTTGCCATCGTCGGTACGAATGGTGATGGGCAGCGCATCGCTTATGGCCAAGGTGAGCGTAATCTGTTTGCTTTGGGCTTGGTGAGCCAGCATGGCGTGGACTCCTTGGAGAAAGTCCCGTAATCCAAACTCATTCTTGGCAATGTCAACGCGACCGGCCTCAATCTTAGACAAATCTAAGACACTGTTAATCAGCCCGAGCAGATGCTCTCCACTGCGCAAAATCGTCTGGGTGTACTCTCGCTGGGTTTTGGGCAGGGCTTCATCCTGGTCGAGTAATTGGGCGAACCCCAGAATGGCATTCATGGGTGTACGCAGTTCGTGACTCATGTTGGCCAGAAAAACACTCTTGGCCTTGCTAGCCGTTTCGGCCACTTCCTTCGCTGTAGCCAACTCTAAAGAGGCTTTTTTGATGTGTTGAAACAGCTCTGACTGCTGTAGAGCAATGCTGAGCTGGGTGCCGGTTTGGGAAACGATCGCGACATCACTGTCTTGCCACTGGCGAGGCGCATCATTTTGATAAAGGGTCAATAATCCCCACATCACCTCGCCATCGTAGATTGGCACAATCAGATATGCCCGAGCTTGCAACTGCTCTAAAAAGTCTAGGTAGCACGTATCAAAGTTGGCCTGGTAGATATCGTCTACACATTTGACGTGGGTACTCTGCGACCACCACGCCTCTTTGTGAGACTGAATATACGTGTCGGGTAACGTGATCCCCATCTCTTGGCCCGACCAAGTTAAGCAACCGGTGTGTGCAACGGCTCTTTGAGTCAGGCTGGGATTGCTCTCCTGGAGTGGCATCAAGGGTACCCAATTCGGACTCACCGCTTCTGCTACAATTTGGCCGCTCCAATCGGGGTTGAAACGATAGATTAAGACGCGATCGCACGCCAGGGTCTCCCATACCGTTTGGACAACGGCCTTGAAAATGGTTTCTAGCTCTAAAGAGCGGTGGATTTGATCCGTAATGTCGGCAATAGCGCGCTCTTGCTTGATCTGTTGTCGTAGTCGCTGGTTAGCCAACTCCCGCTCAGTAATATCGCGAACGATGACCAGCACCTCATCATCCGTGAGTTTGATGACGCGGCATTCCTCATGGCAGGTGCTGCCTTCATGCTCAAACTGCTGCTTATATCGCTGCATCTCCCCAGTGGCTAGGGCAACTTCAATGTGGTGCAGCCTCACCTCGGCCAGCCCAGGGGGCATAAAATCCTGGACTTTGCGGGCTCGATAATCTTTATTGTTGGTGAGGGAAACCACATCCCCGCCACTCAACCGATCCAAGTAAGTTCCATCAGATCGTAAGCGCAACAACAAGTCAGGGATGGCACGAAAAATAGCCCGCTGGGTCGCTGGGTCGGGGGGGGGAATTGTACCTACCGACGACAGGAGCGGGGCCTGATGACGGGCTAGGAGCGAGTGTTGGCGGTACTGATAGGCCAAGTGGAGCTTTACCCTATCAACAATGTCGTCAGCGGTATAGGGGGCCTTTAGATAATCGAGTAGACAGTCTCCAGCCCAGTTTTCTACTGTGCGGCGCTCTAGCTCAGGGGTCTGGAGGCACAGCAACGGTATTGCCAGGGTGTGGAGTTGCGCTTGTAGATCAGCGCCGAGATCGCCAGACCCCGACGCCAGTCGGATGCTGCCCAGCAGCACAACAGCGGGCAGCGATTGTAGCGCCGTGACTGCCGCAGCCCTATCTGCCACACAATCCACCCGATAGCCTGCATGGCTGAGCAGATCGCTTAGCCATTGCTGCTTGGTGGTAGCCGCCTCAATGACTAAGATGTGAGCACTATCAGCCATGACGATCGCTATTCCCTTGGGATGACGTGAAGTTCAGGCTAATGCAAATCAATGGGTACACCCTGGTGATTGGCTTTGGTGATATCAGAATGTGCACCTGATGGGAGCCGTTGTAGGGGACAGTATCTTTGAGCATTCCGCTGCATTGGCTGGTAAAACAACCCCACAACCAACTTCCATTATGCCCAAGCTCAAAGGGGTAAGGGGTGTAGACGACCGTGAGATTGTAAATTAAGAGGGAAGCGCACCTCAAAACACTGTGAAAGCAATTACTCTGCTGGGCTCTACGGGCTCGATCGGTACCCAAACGTTAGATATTGTGGCCTCCCATCCAGAGCAATTTCGCCTTGTGGGGATTGCGGCCCGTCGCAATGTGACACTGCTGGCCCAGCAAGTGCGGCAATTTCGCCCTGAGGTTGTCGCGATTTCCGATACGGATTGTTTGGCTGATCTGAAAGCGGCGATCGCCGATATCGATCCCCAACCCCAGATCTTTGCCGGCGAGGAAGGGGTTGCAGAAGTCGCCCGTTATGGGGATGCAGAAGCGGTCGTCACCGGTATTGTTGGTTGTGCAGGTTTGCTCCCGACCCTAGCGGCCATTGAAGCGGGGAAAGATATTGCCCTTGCCAACAAGGAAACCTTGATTGCCGGTGGTCCTGTGGTATTGCCGCTGGTAGAAAAGCACCAAGTCAAGCTCTTGCCTGCCGATTCAGAACACTCAGCCATCTTTCAGTGCTTACAGGGGGTGCCAGCGGAAGGGCTGCGACGGATTGTTTTGACCGCCTCCGGTGGGGCATTTCGAGATTGGCCGGTCGAAAAATTGCCTGAGGTAAAGGTGGCTGATGCCCTCAAGCACCCCAACTGGTCGATGGGGCAAAAAATTACCGTAGACTCTGCCACGTTGATGAATAAGGGCCTGGAGGTGATTGAGGCCCATTACCTCTTTGGTGTTGACTACGATCACATTGATATCGTCATCCATCCCCAAAGCATCATTCACTCCCTTATTGAGGTCCAAGATACCTCCATGCTGGCGCAGTTGGGCTGGCCCGACATGCGCTTACCCTTGCTCTATGCTCTCTCGTGGCCCGAACGAATCTATACGGACTGGGAACCCCTGGACTTAGTCAAAGCTGGGGATCTCACCTTTCGAGCCCCGGATCATGCCAAGTATCCCTGCATGGATTTAGCCTATGCGGCGGGACGCGCCGGGGGCACCATGACCGCTGTTCTGAATGCCGCCAATGAGCAAGCTGTGGCCTTATTCCTAGATGAAAAAATCCGTTTCCTGGATATTCCCAAGGTGATTGAAAAAGTGTGCGATCGCCATAGAGACGACCTCATTGCCCAGCCTAATCTAGAAGATATTTTAACGGTGGATCGATGGGCAAGAGAGGCGATCACCGCAGCCAGTAAAAGGCTTACCATGGCTGCCACCGTTGTTTCTTTGGGATAAATCACATGGAAATTGCCATCATCTTGGGATCCATTGTGATCTCATTTTTAGTGTTCACCTGGCTACTCAGAGTCGTAAAAGCCACCCTAAAAACGGCTCTGTTTGTTGCCGTCATTCTATTAGGTCTACAGCTGGTGTTTGGCATTGGTCCAGCTACCCTGTGGGAATATATCCGCAATGCTTTGCCCAGTGGACAATAGCCAGCGCCTAGACGCTCAAGCTTGCTGTTGCAACGTATGCTCGGCAGGCAGACAAATCAGGCCATCACCATAGGTTTGCAGCATCCCTTGCTGACGCAGCTTACCCATGAGGCGGGTGATCGTTACCCGAGTCGAGCCCACAGCGCTGCCAATTTGAGCATGGGTCAAAGGCCAAGGCAAGTAATAGCCCACATCACAGGCTTCACCATATTCTTCAATCAGTAAGGTCAAGAACCCGATGAGGCGATCGATCGTGCGGCGCTGCCCGAGGGTACTCAACCATAGGAGTTTTCTTTGGTGCTGATGACGAAAAGCATCTGAAATTTCTCGGCGGAAATGGGGCCAGTTATCAAGGTCATGCCAGTACATCCAGATGATGGCGGTTTGCTCGACATGGGCAAAGCTCTGCAACGAAAATGGCGCTTGAGCAACTAACTCAAACGGTTGTCCAGCCCCAACAAATCCCAAGAATGCCTCCTCATCCTGGGCCATGAGGGGAGTTGTGGCCACAGGCTCATCCATATCCCCATCGCTTAGTGGCAGCTTGACTTGGGCGTTGCCAGTCAAGCGGACAGCGCCTCGCTCTACCAGATACAGCAAACCCGGTCTTGCCGGAATGCGCTCATCTTTGATGAACGTGCGGCAACGGTAATGCTCCTGTGCCCAATCTGAGACACGTTGCCAGGTCAGAAAAGGTCGGGTTGTATTCGCAGAAGACGAAGGATACATGGTGATGAATTATAGGAGGAGCTGTCTCGCAGATTACACGAAATTTATCAGGAGCTGCCTTCGGATTTTACGGAACTATGAGTTGCCTTATCTCTTTTATCTTTAGATATATTCCGTATCAGGAATCAAAACTCAGCGTTACGTAAAACCCATTAAGTTCAAGGAAAGTAGCAAGATCTTGATGCTTTTATAAGCGCCCACTTTTACTATAGTCCGTGTTTTCAGGCACCTTGGAATACGGATATCCCCCTAAGTAACAGGGCTTACGGTCGTAGTGATAGTTAGCACCCATAGAATCATCCTAATGGATTCAGACAGGGGTTAGTGGGGTTAGGTTTCCTCATTAATTTTACGCTGAAGGCCATGTGACAAAACGTACAGACAAACATCAAAAGGACTGAAGGCAGCCTAGATCTGTCTATCCATTGCCAGGTCCCCATGCCTGTCTCGATGTCGATGGATGCCCCATGGCAGCGGAGGGTTCAAGGCTGTTGGGCGATCGCGGCTACCCCTAACCCTGACCAATGCCTGAGGGAGCAGCCCTGCCTTTTCCCTAAGGCGGACCCGCGCAACGACCGAGAAAGCCCACAACCCCTTAGAGGGGCTACCTTAGACACGGTCAGGATGGCTGTTGCCACCACCGTAGATGCTGCTTGTTAGCAAAACTAATCAGACTGATAAGTAATGCTAACTGTATTGACAGGGGTGATCAAGTGACAGGTCAATTGCTTTCGGCTATAGTAATCTTGTGTGAGGAGCGAACCAGTTAGAGTGCCGAGACGAAACACGGCCAGTCGTCGGCACTCTTTCTGATCTTTAGGGTTTCACTCCAACACAAAAGCTTTTCTCTGCTACAACAGTCCAAGTTATAGCCTTTCATTTGTGAAGGGTTTTGACCGGGCTACATCGACCCATCATTGCCAGTACTGCTTCTGGCAGAGGTCCAAGCTGAGTCGTAGAGACCGCCTAAGATTTTCGCTACAGCAGGAATTTTTCAATGGCTACCGCTACCCCATCCGCTTCAACGCTGGGGGCGGTCCAATGGGCCATCGCCTTTACAGCAGATGGGGCATCGCCCATGGCGACGGCGCATCCGGCATATTGCAACATGGCCGCGTCGTTAAAGTTATCGCCAATGGCCATTACCTCTTCGGCAACAAGACCGAGCAGATCTTCGGCAACAAATTTCACCGCTGCACCTTTATTAGCTAAAGGATGGGTGGCTTCAAAAAACTGTGAAATCGACTGGGTGAGGTAGAGCTGATGGGCTTGATAGCGCTGCTGAAGTTGGCTCAAAAGCTGTTTTGTGACGGCTGGTTGGGGGCTTAAGGCCAGCAGCTTGGTGGCTTCTAAGGCGGGATTCTGCTCAAGAAACGTGATGAGGTCCCCGACCGCGAGGGGATTCACTTGCGATCTTTGAGCATAATCACGGGTGTCGGCAATGATTTCTCGCACATGCAGTTGGTCATTGATGTAAAGGTGAATCGATAATATCTGCTGAGCCTCTGCCTCTGCCAATAGGTTGAGCAGTTCTAGGGCGTAGCTTCGCGGCAGCGGGTTGTGGCAATAGCGGGTTTGGGTCAGGGGATCTTGAATCCAGGCTCCTTGATAGGCCATGAGAGGGAGGGTAGAGCCAATGGCTTGGTGAAACCGGAGGGCCGCCTGATACATGCGGCCCGTGGCGATCGCCACCTGAATGCCCTGGGCTTGGGCGGCGGCAACCGCCCGTTGAACCTGGGGCGTCACCTGATTAGAGGCCCCAGCGATAGTTCCGTCAATGTCGAGCACCAATAATTTGATGGCAGCCATAGTAGTAGGGTGAACCCGCTATAGAGTAGCGATTTCAGCAGTTCGTGCTAAAGTCACGCCATTGATGAGGCTAGCAGGAAATCCTGGTTGCCCGCCGTAAAAATGATGGGGTTATGACTGCCGAGCTGCCGCACCGACGCATTAGCTATCGTCTGCTGTTAACGACCCTGTGGATCACACTGCTGGTTTTAGGGATTGAGGCGATCGCAGGTTGGAGTCGTCAGTCTTTACTCCTCATGGCGGAGGCCCTGCATACCTTTGTCGATGCCTTTAGTACGGTTTTAAGCCTGATTGCCTTGGCTTCGCCCCAGCGCCCCCAAGGCCAAGAGATCTGGGGGCACGGGCGTTCAGAGGTGGCCGGCACCCTGCTGGCGGTGACTGTCCTGGGATTCACCGGGCTCACCCTTGTGCTAGCGGCCTTACAACAATTTGCCGATGGATTAGGGGGATTAGGGGGGCAACCCTTTCCGGTCAGCGTTGATCGCCCCATGGTGTATTTGATTGCCGTCCTGATTGCGATTGAGTTAGGGATGGCCTTCTATGGTCGCTATCGCAGCCGTGCCCTCAACAGTATTCCGCTCGGCTTAAATGCCCGCCATACCCTGCAAGATGCTTGGCTCTCGGCGGTGACTTTGGGTGGGTTGATCGCCGCTTGGCAAAACCAAACTTGGGTGGATCCCTGCCTTGCCCTAATTTTGACGCCGCTAGTGGGTCGGAGTCTGTGGCGAGTCCTGACCACGCAGTTACCGATGTTGTTGCAACCAATGGCGATCGCCCCCGAAGCGATCGCCCATATTGCCACCCAGGTGGAAGGGGTAACGCGTTGTATTCGCATTCGGTCCCGAGGTTTAGTAGGGCGTCAGGTATGGGTAGAACTCCACCTTGCCATTCACCCAGAGTTTGCTGGGGTCTCCCACATCGTCGGAGAACGGGTGGATGCGGCATTGCGTCATCAATATGGTCCGCTGCGCACCCAAATCTGGGTTGAAGATTCCCCCCCCCCTCAACCCACATACCTCAGTCAGGATTCACCTTGGCCGCCCGCAACCACCTCAGACAGCGACTGGTAACGCGCTAGGCATCAAAATCAAAAACCACAAACCCACTATTCTGGCGACACACAGGTCGGAAGCTGCATGGGACCCAAATAGCGCGTTAAGTAAGGGGAAAACACTTCGTAGATCAAAGTCAGGGGGCGACCATTATGCCAAAACAGATAATGACGGCCCCAAAAGGGACCCTTTTGCCCAAAGGCAACTTCTAAGGGCCGGGAATGGCCGTAGTAAATGCCCTGCACCTCTCGGTAAAGTTCGGTGCGCAGGCGATTGAGGTTAGCCCAAATCGGTAAGGAGCGATTTTGCAAATACTCGTCCACATGGCTGGCTTCCCACCAAGACGTGGCATAGGCAAGGCGCTGACCCGCAGCGGTGCGCAACCACACCTGTCGCCGCAAACGCGGTCCAGGCACCGCCCGAATACCATCCGGTGCGCCATCTAGATCGGCACCAATCAATGACATATCGATGACATCGACTTCGGTGCGATCTCGGGTCAGCAACTGGAGGTGGCGCGTCGGGGAACCATCCCCCAGCAGTAAGATCTGCCAAGCTGGGGCCAATTGGTCATGGGGCAACCCCCCTTTCACCACCGGCTCTCCCCCTTGCCAAAGTGGGGATAAGGCGTACCAATGGGATGGGCAAGAGGCCCCTTCTAGGTGTCTGACAGCCGAAGTCAAAATCTTTTACAAAAATTCATCTACCATCGCCATGATAGTACGGAACCCTCCAAGGGTGCCGGAGCCATGACGATGGTAGATGTGCGCTCTACAGCCATAACGCTTAGAACCGAAAATAATGCGGATGGCGAGAATCGAACTCGCAAGGCAAAAGCCACACGCCCCTCAAGCGTGCGTGTCTACCAATTCCACCACATCCGCTAGCGCAATGCACCATCGAAGTTACCCCTTAGAACATCTAAGCTGACAACTCATTTCGGGTGATTGCATTCATCAGGATAGCGTAAGATTGCCCCGTTTAGGGTGTTCCCATAGCAGTGAAATAAACGGATGGTGATGGACGGCACTGCCTTGATAGAGGGGGCTGAGCGCCATGGTAGGATTAGCTACCGTTGCACGAATGAATGCTACGGCTGTAACGGGATTGCTCTGCGCACTGTTCCCCAGCTTTAGGTCCTTTTCGTGCATTATGCGTCTCAATGCACCCTAGGCCCGATGGATTTTCCTAAAATATTGATTGCGAACCGTGGGGAAATTGCTCTCCGAATCATCCGGACCTGCGGAGAGATGGGAATAGCAACGGTGGCAGTACATTCAACGGTCGATCGCCATGCCCTCCATGTGCAGTTAGCTGACGAGGCGGTTTGTATCGGCGAAGCCCCCAGCAGCAAGAGCTATCTGAATATTCCCAATATTATTGCGGCGGCTTTAACCCGTGGTGCAACGGCCATTCACCCTGGGTATGGGTTTCTCGCTGAAAATGCGCGCTTCGCCGAAATTTGCGCCGATCATAATCTTGTCTTTATTGGCCCGACCCCTGAAGCCATGATGTCAATGGGGGATAAATCTACGGCCAAGGCGACCATGGATCGGGTGGGCGTGCCCACCATCCCTGGCAGCGCTGGTCTCCTTAACGATGCTGAGGAAGCCCGTGTTTTAGCTCAAAAAATGGGTTATCCCGTCATCATCAAGGCC
>CAYGVA010000077.1:0-17443 GCA_964353225.1 uncultured Leptolyngbya sp. | reverse complement strand
AGCCTTGTATTCCTGGGCAGAAACTTCGCCACCCCCTGGTTTGTACTTGATTAGGTCCAACGCCACCAATGGTAAACCGGTTATTTCTGCCAAACGTTTACTGAGGGTAGACTTACCACCCCCCGCATTGCCAAATACCGCGACTTTTTTCATGGCTATTCCATCAAAAGAAGGATGCAGATTAACGAGAAGTGGACCCTGGCTGGGTTGAGGGCCAATAGCGCCAGAGGCAGAACAGGCAGAGCAACCCTAAACTGATTTCAATGGCATCTGACCCAACCAAAGACTCAACCGGAATGCCATCAATGGCCATACCCACCAGTCGAGAGAAACCATAGGACAGGTATAGCAAAGTCGCCAAGAGGGTTGCTGTGAAGGTGAGTTGCGAGACAAAAGCCCCTGTGACAATCAGTAAGCCATAGGCGAATAGGGCACCTGCCGGGGCGCGGATCTCACTGAGCAAGCTGGCGTTATTACCTAGATCAATGTGGTTGGTGGCATAGAAAGCAGCGGGCGAGGTCAAAATCAAAGCCCCAATCACAGCTGCAATGCTCCCTGCCAAACACAGAATCAATTGTAGAAATTTGGATGGTGGCATGGTCTGAACCTCATTAATCAGAACGAGTGGGATGGGCTGCACTACGGCGCTGGCTTGGCTCCGCCAAGTGCTCTGGAATGAATGGATGACGTGCCCTAGGTGTTCTTCAAAGCCTGAAGAGTAGAATCATCAATAAGACCGATGCCAAGCCAGCAAAGGGCGTTCTGACTAAGTTCCATCGATTCCAACCGGGTTCGAAATCCATTCGAGCTGCCTTCAGGGCCACTTCATCCATGGCATCCACGTTCAGCGCTTGAAGTTGGTTGTTCAGCGGCACGTTAATCGTGAACGTGGACAATTGGACTCCCAAGATGTAGACCAGAGGCACTGAGATTAACAGCAGACGCTGGGTGCCATCCAGTCGTCCAAGACCCAAGCCCGCTGCTGCGATCGACGCCACCACGGACCCCATCCAGACGGCCACAAATAGCGGCTGGTTGTTTTGGATGACACCGTCAATCGCTTGAAACGCGCGGATAAATTCGCGGTCATTCAAGGTTTGGATACCGGGCATTACGACTGTGGCAAAGGCAAACAGGAAGCCTGCCACGAGAGAACAGAGCAAGGTGGCCAAAATCAGCACAATTTGAAAGGTTGCTTCGGTTGACATGGTTCAAGTTCCTTGATTTGAAGCGTCATCAGTGGGGCATGAATGGGGCATGAAGAAGTATCGGTCGCCCCTAGTGTTCTGTAGTAAGCGTCCCTGGTACTACGCTGGCTGAGCGAAGTCGAAGCCAAAACCTATGCAAGATGTCCCCTTCGACTCCGCTCAGGGGACGGTTACTGTTCTGTAAGCGTTCAACTTGTAGGTTGGGTGGCGCGATAGCAAAACCCAACGCAGCCCATGATTGTTGGGTTTCACTGCGTTTCACCCAACCTACGAAACCCTGATTTTCAAGATTGACAGACGATCTAGTAAGACAAACTGGGTGTCTGGTGCAGGGATGACTGATCCGAGAGTTGCTTCAGGATGAAATCTGCGACATCTGCCCGAGAAATCTTGAGTTGGATGGTCTGGTCGGTGGCTGGAAAGCTGTAGCGGTATTGCCCTGTGCGCGGCCCGTCGATAAAGGCTCCCGGACGCACGATGGTCCAATCCAGACCGCTTTGCTTAACGATGCGTTCCTGCCGCTCATGATCGGCAAACACCTGCCGCAAGATGAAGCCAAACATGACATATTTCCAGTAGAAGTCGAGGTTACCCCAGCTCTCTCCGACCCCGAGGGTAGATTGGCAGATCAACCGCCGCACCCCCACATTCTCCATGGCCTGGATAATCTGCCGGGTTCCCGCTGAGCGGATGGTGCCTGTCAGTTTCTTGCCCGATCCCAGCACACAGACCACGGCATCTTGTCCCCGCACCGCCTGTTCCACAGCGGGTAAATCCATCACATCCCCTGGGTAGCGGGTGAGCTGGGGATGTTGGAGGTCGAGTTTGGCGGGGTTACGGGCAAAGGCGGTGACGGTATGCCCCTGCTCCAGGGCTTGTTCTACCACTTGGCGACCGATGGTGCCGGTTGCGCCGAAAATCACGAGTTTCATGGGGTTGAGCTCCTAAGTGATGACAGTTTCAGCTTAGGGAGATCCTTGAAATGGGGCTGTCTGGTTCTGGGGAAACTGTCACGATCTTGCGGTCAGTTTTTGAATTTTGAGTCGTGCCAGCTCTCAAAACATCCGTGGTGAGCGGGCTATCTATTGCATCTCTGCCCGTCGCACATAGGCTTCTGCTCGGCCCAGGGTTAATTGCAGCGCCCGACCGGCCTCATGGCCCCGGACCGCCTCGCGATACACCGAATATTCTGTCCGCACCGTCACCTGTTCTCCCCCTTGCTCAAAGGTGAGGGTGTACTGCACCGATTTATTGATTTGAGGGGCCTCAAACACCTCCCGTGTTTTCTGACGCGCCTCCAAGTCATTCACCGTTGGTTGGGGGGGTAAGTCTGGCCACCACAGCCCCTTTTCATCGGCATTACCAAAGGCTTCGGCCACGGGTTGTCCATTGATGTTTACCCGGTAGGACGAGCCAAAGGTTTCGATGCGGCCTTCGCGGGGGCGATCGGGGCTGACCCCTTGGGGGCGATATTCCGCCTGCCAGGTGTAGGTGGTCATGGCAGTGGCTTCGTAATCATTCGTGACCAGGGTCTCCTCCAGGCTGCCCGTCGCCAGCTCATTGCACCCGACTAAGGCGACCCCCAACCCCATGCTGAGGCCTGCTGTTTTGAGCCAACCCTTAGGAAGGATTCCATTCATGAACCGTGGTCCTCAATAATGCGTGATGGGCACTAACCCCCATAGCCAAACTATCATTGCTATTAGCGTTCTACGGTCAAGACAAGCGAGTCACCCAAGGGATTTTTTGGTGTTGTGCGGAACCGCCTGAGGGGTTCTTGTAGGTACCGACAACACCGTTTGATCCCGTGGGTTAGTCCCCCCCAAGCGATCCATCAGTGCATCCTCCACTCAGTTAAAGCTATGTCCAATTCCTCTTCCCATCCTGTGTCTTCCCACGATCCCCAAACCCGTGCCGAGCTAGATTTGCTCCATCGTGTTTTAGATGCCGAATCTCAACATCCTTGGAACCCTGAAGACCCTAGTAACGCGCCCTATTTGATGACCCTGGAAGCCACTTGGGAGGAGGATGATTTTTCTAAGACGACCCTTGCGACCAACGCTCAGCAGCTCTGGGAAGAGGCGGGGCAACTGTGGCCTGCGTCTTCTGCCTTAGCCTCGCGCCTCAAAGCTGAGTTTGAGTCCCGGATGCCGGCGGATCTATTGGAGCACATTGCTGGGCGGGTGCAGGCGATCGCCGCCAATGGTCGCCCGTTACTCGACCAACTGGTTGCGGCGGTTGACGATAGCCTCACGGGTTGGGATGCCGGTGATCTACGGGTGGTGGCTCGCCCCATGGCCATGGCCATGCGCAATGGCCATGGAGACATTGTGGAGGCGACGCTCCAGTCCATTCGCCCAGGAACGGATTGGGAGGCCCTATCAGATTTAGAAAAAGCCCGCCTCAGTCTGGCGATCGCCCGTTATGGGTTCGCCCAGCTCAACGACTAATTTTCCACCGGGTTTACCTTGGTTCCTAGGTAGGGGCAGCAAATTTGCTGCCCCTACCTTCGTATTAATTGCCCCGCCAACGGAACGGATTGACTAACGGTTGAATTGCATCACTGGCCATATGGGCATTGGCCCCCTCCACCGTGATTTCTCCCTGGGCCAACTGCAACCGCTGAATCCGGTTATGAAAGTACGCCTGTCGATGGTTGAGGTAGGTGGCGATAATAAGCCCCTCTCGATAGGCGGCGATCGCCGCCGGAATATCCCCCTGCACCTCATGGAACTGCCCGAGCTGGCCAAACACGGTCATTATGCCGTAGCCCCCATAGGTCAGTCGCTCCACCGCCAATTGCTGCTCTAGGAGATACCGCACATCCCCAGGGCGCTCTAGTAAATCGTAAATATCCGTCAAATCAGCCACCACATCTCGGGCATAGCTGATGTGCTCTAGCTCTAAAGCCAAGCTATAGGTGGCTTGGTAGTAGGACCAAGCCAAATCCAAGCGCTCCGCATCCCGATAGTTACGGGCGATCGCCAATTGCAGCGGCACCCTCGCTGCCGCATTCCCCTGGTTGGCGTAATACCGCAATAATTCCTGTTGAAACGCGATTGCCCGCTCCAGACGCCCCGCATTTTCATGGGTGTAAATCGCTTGCTCTAGGTAAGCCAAGCGACGATTCGTAGCGCTGCTCCCCAGTAAATTGAGCAGGCGGTTGTAGGTTGTTGCTGCCGCCTCAAACCGAAACCATCGGGCTTGCAAGTCACCAATGCGTTCCAGCAGTCGAATCTGTAGGGCCGTATCCCCCTGCTGAATGCCATTCTCCAGTAGGGTTTCGTACACCGTAATGGCAGAGTCAATGTCTTGCAGCCTTTCAAAGGCAGCGGCCAGCGCAGCAATTAGATTGAGGTCCGGTGGCGTTTGGCCCAATAAATCTGCCTGGATTTCCTCTAGACGCAGGGTCAGGAGTTGGGCTTCTAGGGTGCGTCCGGTTTCCCAGACCCGCAACCCCACCCGTTGAATGGCAATCAGCTCTGGCCCGTAGCCCAGAATGCGGCGTAGGCGCACCTCCCGCAGCCAAATGTCAAAGGCGCGATCGCTCTCCCCCAATTGATACGCAGTTTCCGCCGCTGCCGCCAATTGGTCCAGTTGGCCTTCTAGCTCAAAAGCCTCCAGGGGGCTGAGGCGGCGAGAAACCGGAAAATCTGGCAGGAGGGGATCCCGAGGTTCTGCAAACTCTGGGTCAGACAGAAACGGATCCCGCAATTCGGGCGGCACCGCCTGTGCCCAAGCCAGCCCAGGCATTAAGCTCCACCCACAGCCCCAGAGCACCAGCGCGACCCCCCAACGCCGCCAAAAAACAGCACCCCTAGGTTTTGGTGGGCACCCATTGCAGTCAATCTGTAAACGCCGTTTCTCTCCCCAACCCCAAAGCATCATTAGCATTAATGTATGTTGTGCTAAAGTCCCGACCCCCAACGGCTTGATGCCGTTCCCAAATGGAAAGGGGAACCAATTACGGTAACCTATAAGATCTTGCAGCTTTTTTGCAGCTTTTTAACCCGCGCCCTCTATTTGTACCCCGTTCCATGACTTCGACGGCATCGACAGCAGCCCCAACCCGCACGATCCGCATCGGCTCCCGCAAGAGTCAGTTAGCTTTAGTGCAAACCCACTGGGTTCGGGATGAGCTTCAGAAGCAGTTTCCTGACGTGACTTTTGAAGTCCACACTATGGAGACCCACGGTGACAAGGTTTTGGATGTATCTCTATCCAAAATTGGGGACAAGGGGCTCTTTACCCAAGAGCTAGAGGACAGCATGTTGCGGGGGGATGTGGACTTTGCCGTCCATTCCCTTAAAGATCTACCCACCCGTTTACCCGAGGGGTTAATGCTGGGTTGTGTGACCAAGCGCGAAGATCCGGCTGATGCCTTGGTCGTCCATGAACAGCACAAAGACAAGCAGCTCGACACCCTACCCCAGGGCGCTGTGGTGGGCACTTCTTCGCTCCGGCGGCTGGCGCAGTTGCGCCATCACTTCCCCCACTTCACCTTTAAAGACATTCGCGGCAATCTTAATACTCGACTCCGCAAGCTAGACGAGGGCCAATACGATGCCATTATTCTCGCGGTGGCGGGCCTAGAGCGGTTGGGTATGGGCGATCGCGTTCACCAAACCCTCCCCCCAGAGATTTCCCTCCACGCCGTTGGCCAAGGAGCCTTGGGGATTGAATGTCGAACTGGGGATGCTGACATTTTGACGGTCCTGAAAGTCTTAGAACATACCCCCACCACCCAACGGTGTCTGGCCGAGCGGGCCTTCTTGCGGGAACTCGAAGGGGGATGCCAAGTCCCCATTGGGGTCAACACAGTGATTGCAGGGGAAACCCTAACCCTCTCCGGTATTGTTGCCAGCCTGGATGGGCAAACCCTGATCAAAAACCAAACCCAAGGCGCGGCTATAGAGGCCGAACGCTTGGGCACTGAACTGGCGAAACAATTGCGCAGCCAAGGGGCTCAGGCTATTTTGGATGACATTACCGCGACCAATCGCAGTTAATCTGCCCTACTTGTAGAGATCCCTGTATGGAAAAGCAACAGCTCTTGGCTCAGACCATGGCCTTTTTGTTGTGTACCACCCCCGAGACCACCATTGGCAAGCTCCTCAACTTTTGCCTAGCCGCCAAGGTTGAGTCCAAGCATTCTGGCAAAACCCCCTTAGTGTTTGCAGAGGAACTGCTGGAACACCCTGAAAAGCTAGCCAGTTGGATCTCAGAGGTGATCGACAGCGATGACCAATACAGTGTGGATGAAATGGTGGCCCTGTCAGAAATGCGCCTCAAGGACCCACAGAAATTTATGGATCTCTTGTTAGAGGAGTTTAAAACCTTAGATACCCAGGGATTGTAAAGCGCCTGTCAGGCCAGCATTTTTCCCTAACGTCTCTGTCCCCACTTTGAGTGAATGCCTTGGCAAGAATTGTAGAAGGTGTCTTATTCCTAGGCTTTTTCTAAGGGGGCCATCGTCAGACCCGCCCGACTCAGCTGGCTATGGTAAAGCTCCGCCTGTTCTAGAGGCCCGACCCAAACCGTCGCTTGGCCTTCATGGTGAATCTGGTTGGTGAGTTTCCACGCCAGATCGCCTGACATGTTGGGAATGTATTTGGTTAAACACTCAGACACATGCTGAAAGGTGTTGAAGTCATCATTCAACACAATAATCTTGTAGCTCGGATAGGGCTGACGAGTGACTTGGCGCGATTTTTGTGGGGCTAATGTCGGCGACGCTGTACTGGTTGGAGGCGCGATCGCAAAGAACACTGACATTGTTAAAGCTGGTTTAAGCATCACTACACTTTGACTAAATCTAGTGTACCGAATCTGCTTCAACCTACGAACGCTACTCGACGAGTACTCAACGGCGGCAGTCAGTTAACTTTGTCGGTTTCTGCCCCCTACGCCCCCCCTACGCCTGGAACTTGTGCCGTCAGGGACGCACCCTGGCTGCCACAACAACCCAAGCTACTGGGGATGCATAAATAGGGTTGGGCGGTAATGTCTCAAGACAAAGTAAACATAGACGGCTAATAACGCGACGAAGCAAACGTTGCCTAACGTGTTGTAAGTGTCAATAATGCGCTGATCGCTCCATCCGTAAATGGCACTCAGGGTGTTCATGTCCCCGTGATCTTCCCCTCCCCACAGGGAGCCCCAGGGAATTACCGCCCGTCCCTGGGCAATTTGTTTCCACAACCAGAGTTGCCCCCAGAACGTAAATGCGGCCCCTAAGACCACCGGGTAGCGGTAAAAATCCCAGCGCCAGTAGGCGGGTAATGGAAAATAAAAGCTCACCATCAGCAGCGTACAGAGGTAAAACTCCCCGCCAATGCCCCCAAAGCTAATCCACATGTCAAGGCTGTGGGGAGACATCAGCCAGGTCATGCCAAATTGGAGCAACCCCAGAACCACGGCCAACACCATCGGCCATCGTTGCTGTTCCCGTCGCCCAGACCAATACAAAAGGCCCAGCAGTCCCAGCAGTCCCAGATAGACAAATAGCGATCGCTCCGCCCCCACATTTGTCCAACCGATTGGTAGGGGAATCGCCTTACGCCCCCCTAACCACGCCACGGTGGCATGGCCAAATTCATGGAACCAAATTTTTATGCCAAACAGTAGGGCTGACACAATGGGCATGGCATTCATCAAAATCGCTAAGCCCATCAGCGCCGGAAAGATGAAGAGATTGCTATAGCGGTTATTAAAAGAAAACAGGTCGGTGTCATCGTCGGTCAATCCGAGCTGAGATCCGGCCAAAACCCGTTTCCACACTACCTTTTTGGCGCTATTGAGACCATAAACCGTTACCTTTTCAATCTCAGCGCTGCCGACAATGGCCCTGCCTGCATTATTTAAGAGCGTGTAGATCTGGGCCACCACTTGATGGGGGCGCTGTATCTGGTCTGTCGGCAATTGAATTTCAAGGTGCTTGTCCTGTAGTCTCACCCGCGCCGGTAACCCCTGCTGCTGGAACAGGATCTTGAGGTGCTCCGCTGGGGTGGGTTCTCCCCTAGAATCACCCAGATCTTGGGAAGTGGGCGGCTGGGCTTGCGTTTGCAGATATTGCTTTAAGGTTTTGTGGGCTGATTGAAATGCAGCGATTTTGTCTCGCTTTCCTTGCTTAATCAGCAGAGACTTGCGCGTAAAGTAGGCTGCATCGACATCGGGGAGCGGCGCTCCCAACGGTACGTTCAAAGCCCGGTAGGCCGCATCAATCGCGGCTTTTGTCTCGCTTGCATTTGCCGTTAAAGGTGCGGAGGGATCAGCCATGGAAGGGGGTGCTGATCCCTCAATTTCAATGCCATCTTGCCGATCTATCGCCCCGCCGCCCTGGCCATAGGAGGCCAATAGAGAAAATTCTTCCCGCCAACTGGGGGCGGCGGCATCCATACTCTGGCCAATAATGGTCAGAATGCCAAGGGAAGGAACATTGAGCTGTTCAATCCCGCGACGGATGTAAGGCACCACTGTGTCAGCGGAGGGTAACGATACCGCTTCGACCCAGAGGGTGAGGTGGTATGTCTCACGCACCGCTTTTACCTGGAGACCTTTGGGTTGCAGGTGACGGTTGAGGAGGACCGCGATCGCCTCAGCTTCCCCAGTTTTGGCCCGCTCTAGTAATGATGGTGTGGCCATGTCCTTGCCCCTGACCCTGTCGCCTTAGGCTGCCCAGACTCGACTTTCAGGTCTAAATATCTATCCTCCGCAGGATTTTAGGCCGTGTCAGCCCCTCGGTAAGATAACGATATCAATCCACTGGAAAATTAAAACAATGTTGGACGAACAGGCGAAGAAAACTCTACTCCGTAAGATTCCCCATGGCCTCTATATTTGCGGGGTGCGTAATGGCGACGAGATGAATGGATTCACTGCCAGTTGGGTCATGCAGGCCTCCTTTCAGCCACCGCTAGTCGTCAACTGTGTTAAGCAAGACTCGACCTCCCACACGATGATTAAGGCCAGCGGCGTTTTTGCCCTGAGCTTTTTGGAGGCCGGACAAAAAGCTATCGCCCAAAACTTTTTCAAACCCCTGCGACGGGTCGGCAACAAGTTTGAAGATATTGAATTTTATGAAGCTCCAGAGACCGGCTGCCCTGTCATCAAAGACACCCTAGGTTACGTCGAGTGCCGCGTCGTGGGTAGCGTCGAGCATGGTGATCACAGCGTCTTTGTCGGGGAAGTCGTGGGGGCAGCCCTACACCGGGAGGGTGATCCGCTACTGTTAGAAAGCACTGGCTGGAACTACGGCGGATAGCGCCGTTTATGTCCATTCTTTGACACAAAACTTTGCGCCTGCCGACAAGTTTTGTTAAGTTCAGGGGGATAGATTCATTTCTATGGTTCTTTCAATACCTCTCCCCCATGCTTTTCAAGTTGTTCTCCAAGCCACGTCCCATTCGCCCCCTGTCTCGGGTTTACGACCTCAAGTCCCGTTTAGATTGGGGAGAGCCGGCCCTCACTATTATCGATGTGCGCGATCGCGCCAGCTTCAATCAGGGTCACATTACTGGGGCTATTTCGATTCCGGCTTCTCAGTTGGTCAACCGTGTCCAGCGCCATCTTGAACTAGCGCGTGATATTTATATCTGTGCGGGCTTAGACGAAGAAGCTGTTGTTGCAGCGGATCGACTCAAAGCAGCAGGCTATCAGCGGGTATCGGTCATTCGCGGGGGCGCTGCGGCCTGGAACGCAGCTGGATTTCCAATTGAAAAGACTAGCTTGGTCGCAGCATAGAGAACAGCGGGCCACTTAACCCGCTATAGAACAATGGCTGATCGTCAATGTCATTCCCAGCGCAGTTTGCGCTGGGAATAACGCCCTATATCAATTTCCTCTTGTCAAGAATTGAACATAATCAACCGTGCCACTTTTCCTGCGGAGTGCTACTCTGAGGAAAGCTAGTTTTCGGTAGAGTCAGCTTGTTTCAATTTTCAATTTCGATTACAGGTTCATCTCCGCTTAACACGCTACATGTTGTTGACCTAGGGAGATGGTCCTAATGTCTTTGTACGTTGGTAATTTGTCATACGATGTCACTCAAGAAGATCTGGAAGCAGTCTTCAAAGAGTACGGAAAAGTTAGCCGAGTCAGTATTCCTACTGATCGTGAAACCGGTCGTCCTCGGGGTTTTGCCTTTGTGGATATGACAGGTCAGGCTGAAGAAAAGGCTGCCATTGAAGCCTTGGATGGTGCCGAATGGATGGGCCGCGAGATGCGTGTTAACGAGGCTCGTCCCCGTGACAATTCCCGTGGTGGCGGTGGCGGTGGATCTCGTTCCTCCTCCTGGTAATTTTCATTTCTCACGTCTCATTCAATTGAGCTGAGCGTTGTATAGGTGCCCTGATTTCCCCAAGAAGTCAGGGCACCTATTGTTTGTGTGGAAATATTCCAGGGATATATAGATTGCTTGCTCCACTCAGCTAGGGCAAGCCGCCGCTGGTCAATATTTTTGATAGATAGGGCTGCGGCTACCTCTGTAGAACCGGCAACAGTTGGGAGATGGAGCGGCAGGTATTGCCCTCAAGGTTCTCATCGCCATGATGCTGGATCAACAATTCCTAGTAATTTGGCGCTGTTGGCGATAAAATTCCTGGCGAGATTGGGGTATAGGGGACTGAAATGGCTAAGAAAGATAATTACACCGAGTTTCTCAAGCAAGACTTTAAGCGCCTCTTTGAGCAAATGGAGCTCAACGACATCCAACGCCATTTCCTCGGCTCCCGTTGGCTGGACCAAGTGCTCTGGATGGAAAAGAAAGCGGTTCACTGTCGAGATCAGCACTATCGCCTGCGTCTTGCCGCGATCGTGCTAGGTGTTTTAGTTCCCATCCTGATCGGATTTGAATTTCAAAACCCACGTCTGCAGGTCATCAAGAAATATCTGACCATTGGGATGGGGAGTGTCGTCGCTGTCAGTGCTGCTGTGGAGGAGTTTTTTCACTATGGTGAACGCTGGAACCATTACCGCCGCACTGTCGAATCTTTAAAAACCCAGGGTTGGCAGTTTTCCCAGCTCAGTGGTGAATATAATGCCTATCCCTCCCATTCCAAGGCTTTTAGCAGTTTTGCCCAGACCATTGAGGAGCTAATCCAGCGGGATGTGGAGGTCTATGTGACCCAGCTCAGTAAACCGGAGGACAAAGCCGCGCCAGCTGAGGAGGAGGAGGCTTAAATCTATCCATTGGCTTCTTGCCAAGGGACTGCTTTATTTTTGCTGGAACACCCCGCCAAAGCACCGTTGGGGTGAGCTTAACAAGATAGAATTAAAAACTGCTAAGGCTTGCACCTCTTAATTGCAGGTCTATCATCGCTCTGGAATGTTGTCTCGGAAGTGTCCCCATGATCCGCGAAGTTTTTATGCCTGCCCTCAGCTCTACCATGACGGAAGGCAAGATTGTCTCTTGGGTAAAGGCTCCTGGGGATAAGGTTGAGAAGGGGGAGACGGTCGTCATCGTTGAGTCAGACAAGGCTGACATGGATGTCGAGTCTTTTTATGAAGGGTTTTTGGCGGCCATTGTGGTTGAGGCTGGGGACGTGGCTCCTGTAGGGAATGCGATCGCCCTCCTGGCTGAAACCGAAGCAGAAATCGAAGCAGCCAAGGCTCAAGCCGCTGAAGTTGGAGGAGCGAGCACGGCTCCGGCTGCAACGCCCGCCACTGCCCCTGCTACGGTTGCTGAACCCGAGCCTGCGACAGCGATCCCTGCCGCCCAAAATGGTGCTGGGGCGGGGAGTGGTCGCCTGTTGATTTCACCCCGAGCCCGTAAGTTAGCCAAAACCCTCAAGGTTGACCTTGCTACCGTCAAGGGTAGTGGTCCCCATGGTCGCGTTGTTGCTCAAGATATAGAACTGGCAGCGGGCAAAACGCCCACACCGACGGCCCCAGTTTCAGCACCCGTTACCGTGTCGGCCCCAGCTGCTTCCCCTACAGCAGCACCCCTTACAGCTCCACCAACCCCAGCCCCAGCGGTTCCTGGCCAGGTTGTGCCCTTCAATACGTTGCAAGGGGCGGTGGTGCGAACCATGGTCGGGAGTCTGGCGGTTCCCACTTTCCACGTGGGCTACGCCATCACTACGGATGCTCTAGATACTCTCTATAAGCAAATCAAGTCCAAAGGGGTAACCATGACGGCCCTGCTCGCCAAAGCAGTGGCCGTGACCCTTAAGCAATACCCCTTACTGAATGCCAGTTACACCGAGCAGGGTATTCAATACAACAGCAGCATTAACGTCTCTGTAGCCGTAGCCATGGAGGGGGGCGGCCTGATTACGCCAGTATTGCAGGGCGCTGATCAGATGGATATTTATTCCCTATCTCGCACCTGGAAAGATTTGGTCGGCCGAGCCCGCACCAAGCAACTGCAGCCCGACGAGTATACGACCGGCACCTTTACCCTGTCGAACTTGGGCATGTTTGGGGTCACGACCTTTGATGCGATTTTGCCCCCAGGGCAAGGATCGATCTTGGCCATTGGCGGTGCTCAACCCACCGTAGTGGCGACCCCGGACGGGATGCTGGGGGTCAAGCGCCAGATGCAGGTCAACATTACCTGTGATCACCGGATTATTTACGGGGCGGATGCGGCGGCATTTTTACAGGCCCTCGCGAAGTTAATCGAAACCGAGCCCCAATCTTTGACCCTTTAGAACCAATCGGCACCTTCATCAAGAAACGCCCTATTGCTAACGACACCCTAACGTCATGATGCTCAGCACCCTAGATATGGCCTTATTCAGCGCCTTGGGGTTGGTTGCAGGCACATTGTCAGGGCTATTTGGCATCGGTGGCGGCATGTTGATTGTGCCAGGGCTGTTTTATCTGTTTGGGTTTATGGGGTTACCAGAGATGACCTTGATGCATCTGGCATCAGGGTCATCTCTGACCATCATGATTTTTACGGCCACCTCGTCGGTGTTCTCCCATCACCTGCGCGGGAATGTCCAGTGGCCGATATTCCGGCGGATCTTACCTGCCGTGGGGCTGGGTGTCGTTTTGGGTAAGCTGCTCGCCAATCAGCTCAATAGCCAATGGCTGGAAGGGATTTTTGGCTGCTTTCTGCTGATGGTGGCGTTGAAGTTGTTCTTCGACTGGTTACCCACGCCAGAGGAACCGGAACCCCCGAAGCAGAAATGGGTCAACCTTGTGGGAGCGATCTTGGGCTTTAAGTCAGGGGTATTGGGCATTGGTGGCGGGGCCATTAGCGTCCCTTTTCTCCTATATTCTGGCCTGTCTATGGGGCAGGCCAGCGGTACCTCAGCCTCATTTACCCTGCCCATTGCCATCATTGGGACGGCATCCTGTCTATGGCTAGTGCCGCCAGAGGTGGGGGTGGCTGGGGTGACCGGGACGGTATACTGGCCCGCTGTCGCCTTGGTGGCTCCATTCACGATGCTGGGGGCTCCCATTGGTGCTAAGTTGTGCCACACCATTCCGCAGGGGCAGCTCAAGCGCTTATTTGCCCTACTGTTGCTTATCCTGGGATTACGATTGCTGGGGGGAACGATTGCTTTTGTCTAGGCAATGATTCCCGTGGGCTCTACGGTGCCAAACCAGAATTGCATGGGTAGACCACAGGGAAGCAGACACCATGTAATCGCCCTATCTATCTCTAATGGACGAATTTCGAGGTCAATGGTGACCTCCATCACCGACTAGCCCGATGGGGCTTACCGATACCCCTCTCGTATAATCACTGAGTTGACAGTTCTGCCATCACAGGAACATGGGAGAAACACCGTGATACTAAGGATATCGAAATTGCTTGTCCCAATGCTTGTCCCTGCCTGTTTGCTCCCGTCTGCCGTTTCTGAACTATTTGCCCAGGTTACAGAAACACGTCGAGTTACCCTGGCTGACCGTTTTGGCCTCATGGCCGCTATGTTTGACGATTCCTTGACGTTGGAAGAGCGGCATGCACTTAATCGATTGTTGGGGGGTATCCGTCGAGGCCGCTTCCAAGTGGTTGATGACCTCTCTACGCTGGCCTAATTACGGCTAGGCCCCGTTCTTGGGCCGCATTCTGAACGATACGCTGAGTTCGGTGCACGACAGGGACCAATCGACCGAAATGCCGCAATGGCATTATTGGACTTGGCAGCGATCGCACCACCCATGAACCGTCACTTCATAGTTTTCCACTGTTAACCCTGACCGCAGGGAAGCGAGCTTGATACCCTCTAGCTGATCCCAAGCAATATCTTCGATCTCACCACAACCCTGACAGCGGAAGTGATGATGGGCAGCAACATTAGCGTCGTAACGACAGACCCCTTCTTCCAGGAGAACTTCTCGGACGAGTCCTACCCTTTTCAACGCTTGCAGGGAGCTGTAGACCGTTGCCTGGGACGATTGTGGGGCGTCTTGGTTCAGATCTTGCAGGATTTGTTCGGCCCTGGGATGATCGCTACGGTTGAGCAGATTGGCATAGACTGCAAATCGTTGAGGGGTCACCCGCAACCCATTGGCCTGCAGCACTTTAACAATTGTGTCGGCTTGCTCCTGCATGTCAAATCGATCCTCAACCTTAATCAGCCAAACCTCGCCCGCGAGGCTAGCATTTGTACTTACTAGCTTAGCGCAATCAGCTTAAAACAGGAATCATCTACTAAGATATATGAGAAAGAAAAAAATATTACTCTTGACTTATTCCTAAGTCAGAACTATTCTGATTTGTAGCAGCGCTAGCCAACGCAGCGATTTGTTGCAGGCGACTGTGAGAACTATTTAGCGACTTAGAGAGGTGACTTATGACTATTGAACGTGTGCCCGACGTTGTGTTTAAGACTCGCGTCCGTGATGAGTCTGTCGAGGGTTCCAACCCCTATCGCTGGGAAGATGCGACCACCCAAGATATCTTCGGTGGCAAAAAGGTCGTGGTGTTCTCTCTGCCCGGTGCCTTTACCCCCACTTGTTCCTCCAACCATTTGCCCCGTTACGAAGAGCTGTATGACGAGTTCAAGGCCCAAGGCGTTGACACGATCATCTGTCTTTCCGTGAACGATGCTTTTGTGATGTTCCAGTGGGGCCTCAAGATTGGTGCCAAGAACGTCTTCTTGCTGCCCGACGGTAACGGCGAATTTACCCGCAAAATGGGGATGTTGGTTGAGAAGTCTAACCTTGGCTTTGGGATGCGCTCTTGGCGCTATTCCATGCTGGTGAATGATGGCGCGATCGAAAAAATGTTCGTCGAGCCTGACTTTGCTGATAACGCGGGTGGCGACCCCTTTGAAGTATCTGATGCTGACACCATGTTGGCCTATCTCAAGGGCACTGAAGCGGCTGGTGTTTCCGCACCTCGCCTAGAGTTCGTGGGTTAACCCTGGTCACCCTGGCGTAACGCGCTAGGGCAAGATGGCGTCAATCTGCCTACCCTTGAACAAGGGGCTCAAGCCTCTTGTTCTGGGCTTGTGATGGTTAGGTTGTTTGCGCCCTTGGGTACGGATCGAGCTAGCAGACTAAGGGGGAGCCTACTGGGTTCGTCCCCTTGTCTGCACCCTTATTTATATTGATCTACGTAGGTGAGCCATGAAACTTTCTAGTAAAAACTTAGATGCTCGTCTGGATACGCTATACGACGCCATCGTTGTGGGCGGCGGTATGGGAGGGTTATCTGCGGCGATTTATCTGGCTCGCTATGGCTTGAAATGTTTGGTGATTGAGAAAGGCAAAGGCCGTTCTGTCTGGATGCAGGACCTGCGGAACTATTTGGGGTTGGATCCCGATACCCCAGGTCGTGACATTGTTAACCATGGCACCAAGCAGGCGATTGATTGGGGGGCGGATCATCTGCGTGGCTATGTAGAAGAGGTGACGGACGAAGGCGACAACTTAGCTGTCAAGGTCAAGGTGGGCAAGAAGGACAGCACTTACCCGGTCTTTCGCACCAAGTATCTCGTTGCCGCCTCTGGGGTGATTGATGTGTTGCCCCAAGTGGAGAATATGCAAAATCTCTATGACTATGCGGGCTACACCCTTCACGTCTGCATGATCTGTGACGGTTTTGACATGTGGGATCAAAAAGCTGTTTTGATCGCTGGCCGAGAATCTCAAATCAATGCCGCCTTTGTCTTGAACTGGTACACCCCTTATATTTCTGTGTTGACTAATGGTCAATTTTCAGTAGGGGATGACATGCGCCAGAAGCTAGCCGACCATGGGTATCCGCTTTATGAAGCACCGATCGCCCAGTTCCTCGGTGAAAATCACAAAATGAGCGGTGTGGAATTAGACGACGGCACCGTTGTTGAGGCGACGACGGGTCTCATCAACATGGGATCGATTTACCACAACCATTATCTAAAAAATATTCCAGGACTGGAACGAGATGGCGAGAACCTGGTGACCAACAATATGTCCCAAACCAGCCACGAACGGATCTTTGCCCTGGGCGACCTAAAGCAAGGACTCAATCAAGTGTCGATCGCGGTGGCCGATGGCACCCTAGCCGCCACCCAAATCTGGCGGAATATTCGTCGGGCGAGCACCCCCCGCAAATGGGAAGAGAACATTCCTAAGCTCACCACAACCGTTTGATCCCCAAATGGGTTACATTCCTTGTTCATTGGTGTTGTTTGGGTTGGCAAGTCTGCAAAAAGCGACGCGGCAGGCTAGGGTGGCTACCCCAATGCAAATGGACATAAGACGCATGGATGCAATAACGTTGCCAGCCCTCAGACTGAGGCGCTGGCAACGTTTGTTTGGGGATGCCGTAGGGTTGGGTTTGGTATAGCGGCTGTGGCGGTGGAATGCTGAGGGTGGAACGGTGAAATTCATGTCCCCAGAAGGTTTGCCCCGTTTTAACAAAGGGGCTGTCTTGCTGAACGGTAATTTGACGATACCCGAGGGTAAGCTTTCCAGTCATGTACGCGGTGGTGGCTAAGCAGTTGACCATGGGCCATGGGTGACCGTCAAAATCCACTAGGCTTTTGCACAGGTACATCAACCCGCCACATTCGGCATAGGTGGGCAAACCGGCACGGAGGCGATCGCCCAGTTCCGTCAGCAATGTTTGATTGGCAGAGAGTTCCTCCGCAAACATTTCGGGGAAGCCACCCCCCAAATACAGCCCATCTAAATGTCTAGGCAACGCACGGTCCGCCAGCGGACTCCAATACACCAACTCTGCGCCGAGGGCTTCTAACTGCTCTAAATTGTCGGGATAGTAAAAGTTGAAGGCGCGATCGCGGGCAATGCCAATGCGGCGTTTGGGCAGGGGGGCAGGGGGGCAGAGG
>CAYGVA010000076.1:0-17482 GCA_964353225.1 uncultured Leptolyngbya sp. | reverse complement strand
AGTGCCCCTATCCCAAAGCAGTTGCTCGGGCCCAGTCTAAGAGCATAAATTTTGTAGTCATTGACGTGACTCAGGAGTTGTCCTGGTTTTGATTGGCTACAGACCGGAATGCACCAATCAAATTGCAGTATATCAAAAAATATTACAAATGGTAATCTCTGGTTGCTTGAACAAACATCTTGCGCTGTTTTGAGCCATCAAGACGTGCCAGACGGCACGGGTGAATGAACGCTTATCGCCAACCTTCCCAGTAAAAACAGGTCTGGTCTGGTCGATACTTGAGGGCATGATGGCCGCATGAAGCGCGTCGCCCCAGGACATCAGCAGGGTTTATGCCTGCAGAAGCAGGGGATAATCCGCTGCAATCATCAATAGGCAATGTGACAGCTATGCCAGAGAGCCAATGTGCCCCAAACAAATGGGCAACGGAATTTATTAGGCGCACGTTCAAAAGCTAAATACTTTTTCGGCACGGTTTTCAATTGTATCAGAGAAAGCGCTTGTGTGGGCTGGCAATAGCGTCTACTAAGTTCTGATGTTGAGAATCTCCCGTTCGCCATCATTTGGGATTGTTGCTGGCCCATTGCTTCCCTGGATTGCGACGCCTAAGCTAAACCCAATCGTTTAGGCCGAAGGATTTACAGCAGACCATGTGGGATCGTGCCATCAATGCCTTGAATGTGTTCTTAATGATCAATATCTTTTTTGTGTTGATCAGTTTTGGTTGGTTTGCCGCGTCTGTAATAGGACGGAGCTTTAATGTGGATTTGGGCTTGGATCTTTGGTATAGCCTTTGGATGCCGCTATTTCAGCCTGCAATTGGGGTCTTGATGGCAGGGGCGCTTTCGGTGGGGGTACTCCGTTGGGTCGGTAATAAACTCACTGCCCTGCGAGAGTAGTAGGTTCCCTTGCCATGCCTTTGTCATTCGATCCCCCCAGACTTTGTTTGATTACTGAAGCCCCTGGGTGCGAGAGTACCACCGCATCAGCACCCGAGCCAGGCGAGCAGGGTTGTGGCGCACGGCCCCATTGTCAGACTCTTCCATAACATTGGCGATTACGATGCGACGACCGGAGGCAATGACGGTGTCGCGATCGAGGAGCACCGGTTCTGCCCCAGCCTTGGCGTAGCGCTGCAAGGATATTTGGGAGGGGGGACGGCGCTGCACCAGCACGGCATTGAAGAGGGCTTGACCGCAGGCCGCATCTAGGGCTCGAATGTGGTCGGACACTTGAAAACCATCGGTTTCACCAGGCTCGGTCATGACATTGCAGACATAAATTCGGGGCACCTTTTTCTGGGCGATCGCGGCCACAATCTCAGGAATCAAAAGGTTGGGAATGATGCTTGTATAGAGGCTGCCGGGACCCATGATGATATAGTCTGCCTCCTCAATCGCTTTGATCGCTCGGGGTAAGGCGGGCGGGTTGGCGGGGGTGCAACCGATGGCAACAATTTCTCCCCTTGCCTTAGCAATGTTGGATTCCCCTTCAATGCGACGGCCATCCTTGAGTTCGACCCACAGGCGCACATCACTCAGGGTGGAAGGTAAGACTTGGCCTCGAACCGCCAGGACCTTAGAACTAGCCGCGATCGCCTGCTCCACATCCCCGGTCACTTCATTCATCGCCGTCAAAAACAGGTTGCCAAAGCTGTGGCCCGAGAGACCACTGCCGGCCTGAAATCGATAGTGAAACAGCTCTGTGAGGAGCCGCTCCTCATCCGCCAGGGCGGTTAGGCAGTTGCGAATATCCCCCGGTGGCAACATCCCAATTTCCCGACGGATGCGCCCAGAGGAACCCCCATCATCAGCTACGGTGACAATCGCGGTGATGTTGGCACTAAACTGCTTCAATCCCCGCAGCAGGGTAGATAGGCCGGTCCCCCCCCCCAATACCACCACTTTCGGCCCCCGCGATAGCCGCCGTTGGTTGATTAGCACATCCACCAAATCCTCATCTCCGTCGGGCATCAGGACTTCAGTAATGGCTCCTAGGGTGCGCGTTTGCCCCCAAAGGATAAATAGCAATCCCATCAGGATCACCAAGGGACCACTGATGTAACTAGGGATGATCGTCGTGACAAATCGCAGGGTTGCCCCCACAAACTGCACCGTATAAAACACTGGCGTTAGTTTTAGGGCCACCATCAGACCAAAGCCGATCAGCAGGACCCCACCAATGCTGAGAAAGATCCAGCGCTTGACCAACAACCCCGGTGCTAGCCACTTAAACATGCGGTGAAAACGGCGGGGGGCGATCGGCCTCAACCAAAGCGTGTCGTGGCGCACCCAACGGATAAATTGCGATACCCACTTCAAGGGAAATTTGGCAAACATGGTCCACATCAATAACATTCAGGACAGCCCTTTCCATGGAAAAAGCTGGCCTTGGGACAGGACTCGGGTCTGACTGCCACCGCAGGGATCGTCGGGGTCATCTGAGCACCTTGCCAAAATCCTAGGCAGTTCAACCATTTCTTCTTAGCATGGGTAAAGTTACTCCATAACTTCAATGCGCTACGGGATCGAGCTTACCCTTACCTATGGTTGACTCCCCTGATTTAACTGCCGACTGCGGCAATGGTGAACGGCTCCTAGAGCTAACGGGCATTACGAAAACCTTTGGTCAGAACCGGGTTTTAGATGGCCTAGATCTGGTGATGGAACCTGGGGAATGCTTGGCGGTGATTGGCCCCTCTGGAACAGGCAAATCCACCATCCTGCGGATTATTGCCGGACTTTTGGCCGCTGATGCTGGCAATATTCGAGTGGCTGGCAAGCCGCGAGTTGGGTTGATCGAAGATTCCCCCGATCCCGTGGGGATCGGCATGGTATTTCAGCAGGCGGCGCTGTTTGACTCTTTGACCGTGGAAGAGAACGTGGGCTTTTTGCTCTACCAACATTCCCACCTGTCTCACACGGAAATTCGCCAATTGGTTGATGAAGTACTGGATATGGTCGGGTTGCCCGGCATTGGGGGCAGTTATCCCGCCGAATTGTCGGGTGGGATGCGCAAGCGGGTGAGCTTTGCCAGGGCGATTGTCACGAACCCAGAAAACCCCAGCGATCGCCCCGCGCTATTGCTTTACGATGAGCCGACCGCTGGGTTAGATCCAATCGCCTCCACCGTGATTGAAGACTTGATTCGCAATATTCAAAAAGATCGCGGTTGCAGCTCTTACATCATCGTCACCCACCAAGACAGCACCATTCGTCGCACGGCGGATCGGGTAATATTCTTGCATCGGGGCCGAATTCAGTGGAATGGTACTGTCCATGAGGTCGATTCCACGGATAATCCCTTTGTGCGCCAGTTTTTTAGTGGCAGTATCGAAGGTCCCATTCAACTGGTGCACTGAGATTGCCATTAATGCGATTACCTACGGTTGTCATGGACGGTTAACCGCGATCAGGCTAGGTCCCTTCACAATCGGGGGCAAACAGTTACGGTGTTGGCTAACGACGAGGATATGGGATGCGGGCACGCGCAATTCGAGAGGGATCTGTCGGGTTGCTAATCCTAATTGGGGTTGGCTTGTTTGGGGGGTTGGTGTTGTGGTTGCGAGGGTTGAATCCGGGGGGCCAAACCTACCAACTGACCATAGAATTTGATAACACTGTCGGTATGCAGGTGGGGACAGCGGTGCGCTATCGCGGGGTGGCTGTCGGGCGAGTGGCTTCCATCCTACCCAGTAGTAACCAGGTCAAAATCCGCGTTGATATTACCCAACCGGGTCTGCGCATTCCCCGCGAGATCTTGATAGAAGCCAATCAGTCCGGCTTTATTGGGGAAACCACGGTCGATATCACGCCCCTCAGCCTCCTCACCGATGCAGAACAGGCCCTCAGTCCTACAGATGGGGAGTGTCAAACATCCACAACAGCCATTCTCTGTGATGGGGATACCCTCCAAGGGGAAGTGGGGGTCAGCTATGAAGCGCTGCTGCGGTCAACCGAAGAAATTGCGGATTTGTTTACCGATCCTGAAGTGGTCGGTAGTCTCAAAGCCAGTCTGCGTAATGTGGAGGTGGTGACTGACCAAGTGATTACCCTGACGGAAGCCCTCACCATCCTGACGGCTTCGGCCCAGGATGAGCTAGAGCCGTTGGCTAGTTCGGCCCGACAGGCAACTGACAATGCCGCCGAGGCGGCTCGGGAGATTCAGTTGACTGCAACGGATGTGCGTAGCTTGATTACAGCCAACCGAGACAGTATCAATGGGACTTTGGTCAATATTAATCAAAGCAGCGATCGCCTTTTAGGCATCTTGGACACTTTAGACACGGTTGTTAGCGACAGCGACTTGATTGCCAACCTCGAAACGTTATCAGCCAATGCAGCCGCAGCGGCAACCAACTTGAGCGCCGCTTCAGCGGACGTCCGCGACATTACCGGCTCTCTCAATAGCCCCGAGAACTTGCTCCTCATTCAGCAAACCCTAGAGTCGGCGCGAGATGTGTTTCAGGGTGCTCAAAAGGTACTCTCTGATGTAGATGAACTGACCGGCGATCCGGCCCTAAGGAACAACCTACGCAACTTGATCAATGGTCTGAGCGGTCTCCTCTCTAGCAGCCAGTTGCTAGAGCAGCAAGCCCAGCTAGCTGCAGCGCTGACGGAGATCCAGCAGGTCGCTCACCCCCTGACGGTCAACGTGCCACCCTCAACCCCTGATTCTCCAGTGGCGGTAAGTTATCTGCGGCTACAATCTCAACTCGCAGCCCTAGTCGCAGCTGACGACAGTGCTCCCCCCCAAGGAGCTATTGCTGCCCCCACCGCCACAACCCCATAGCGAACGCCCACATGGGGTGATGGCCCCCATATGATCGATAGCCATCTCAATGCGAATCAGCTTCGCTATCATGCGTGGGTCCCGTTATAACCTAACGAAACCATGGCAGCGCAGGCAAAAATTGGCATCATCGGTGGTAGTGGCCTCTACAAAATGGATGCCCTCACCGATGTGGAAGAACTCACCATTGAGACCCCATTTGGGGCTCCCTCCGATGCGCTGATTGTTGGCACCCTAGAGGGGGCAAAAGTCGCCTTTTTGGCTCGCCATGGCCGCAACCATACCCTGATGCCCTCGGAGCTGCCCTTTCGAGCCAATATCTATGCGATGAAGTCCCTAGGGGTGGAATATCTGATTTCCGCTTCAGCAGTGGGCTCCCTGCAGGAAGCAGCAAAACCCTTAGACATGGTGGTGCCCGACCAATTTATCGATCGCACCAAAAACCGCACCTCCACCTTTTTCGGCGAAGGCATCGTTGCCCACATCGCCTTTGGCGATCCCGTTTGCGGCCAACTCGCGAAAGTTATTGCCGATGCGATTTCGGATCTTGGCTTGCCAGGGATAGATCTACACCGGGGTGGCACCTACGTTTGCATGGAGGGACCCGCCTTCTCTACCCGAGCCGAATCCAACCTGTACCGCAGTTGGGGGGCCAAGGTGATTGGCATGACCAACCTGCCAGAAGCGAAACTAGCCCGAGAAGCCGAAATGGCCTACGCTACCCTGGCGATGGTCACCGACTATGACTGTTGGCACCCTGACCACGACAGCGTCACCGTGGAGATGGTCATTGGCAACCTGATGAAAAATGCTGCTAATGCCCAAACGGTCATCCGCACTGTGGTTAAGCAACTGCACCAGAGCCCACCCGAGTCTGAGGCCCACACCGCCCTCAAGTATGCCGTGATTACCCCCTTGGACAAGGCCCCAAGCAGCACCCTAGAGAAGTTGAAACTGCTACTCGCCAAATATTTGTAGCACCCTCACCAAGCAACCTGCCAGCCCCTCCTCCTCCTTGGGTAAACTGCTAGCAAGCCTGAATTCAATACTTATTGTTGAATTCAGGCCCATGGGGAGCGATCTCCCGCCACTCCAGAAGTGACTTTTACCCCCGTTGATCGACCCGAGAAACCGACAACGGGGGCATGTGACGCTGATTTACCTATCCCCCACCCTATGAAACGTTGTGTCCGCTCATCCGTAGGATCCCTACTCCTCTCCCTAGCTTTGCTCGGTTGTAATGAAGCGCCGCCACCACAGACAACGACGCCTACCCCCACCGAGGAAACCGTAGCCCCTAGTACTGAAGAGGTGGTGCGGATCGGAGTGCTCGTCATTGATAGCGCGGTTTCTGTAAATAGGCGCTACGGACCCCTGCTCGATTATTTATCAGAGGTGACGGGGCGACCCTTTGAATTGGTGCCCGTCACCCAAGACAGTCAATTTACCGAAGTGGCTCAAGACAACTTAGATTTCACCACCAATAACCCCTTAGCAGCGGTACAAATTCAAAGGCTGCACAACACACAATTTTTAGTTACCCATTCCCGTCCTCAAACCGGCTCACAGTTTAGCGCCTTGATTGTGGTCCGGGCAGACAGCGACATCCAAACCATTGCCGATCTACAGGGTAAAGATGGAGCCTGTGTAGACTTTGAAACCGCTGCAGCGGGCTGTGTCTTTCAGATTTATCATCTCCAACAACAGGGCATTGATCCCTTTGTTGACTTCAACAGCTTTGTCGAGAATAAGTCCCAAGACAGCATTGTTTTAGCCGTCTTAAACGGGACCATCGACGTTGGATTTATTCGCACCGGCCAACTGGAAAAAATGGTGGCCGAAGGACTCTTGGATGATCGCGAAGCTGTCCGAATTTTAGATGCAAAGGAGGGTGACTTTTTCTACACTCACACCACCGCCCTGTATCCAGAATGGCCGATTGCAGCCCTAGAAAATACCGACCCAGCTTTAACCGCTCAAGTTACAGAGGCACTACTCAGCATTCCGCCAGAACATCCAGTGCTAGCTGCGGCCAAAATTGATGGATTTTTGCCACCAGAAGATTACACAGCATTGAGTGACCTGATTAAAACCCTAGAACTGAGGAGTTGGGATGCGGAATAATCAACTGTTCATGCAGTCGAAAACCCGGCAAATCACTTAGCTCAAGGGAGACCATGATGGGGCTTAGGCAAATCATATCGAAGCCGCTAGCGCGCAGTATTGCCGTTCGATATTTAGCTGTGGTCGGCATTTTTTTAGTCACGATCCAATTTTTGGCCGGTGCGATGCAAATCCGCCGCAGCTTTAACCGTCAGTTGCATACCTTAGAGCAAACAGCACGGCGACAAGCCAATTTCTTGAGTACATTTTCGCCGGAGGCCCTGCTGAGTTCAGATTTTCTCACCTTAGAAAGACTCATGCAGCGGACCAGTGAAGATGATGAGATTATCTATAGCGTCATCGTCAACCCAGAGGGTCAAGCCCTCACCCGATTTATTGATAAAGAGAAACCCTTGGTCGATCAAGTCATCTCAGCAAGATTACAGCCTGTCGAGCTGATCGAAGTAATGGCACAGCTTGAGCAGCATCCGGATATTTATGAAGTCCAAGCGCCCATCATCTCTGATGGGCGCACCCTCGGGGAAGTGCGTCTGAGCTACTCAACCCAACAGTTAAAACAGCAAACCTTAAATGCCGCAACGGTAACCCTCGCCAATGCCCTGGGTATTAGCCTACTGCTGTCTGTATTAACAATTATTCTCTTTAATCGCCAAGTCAAAACTCCACTGCAGGATTTGATGGCGGTTTCCCAAACCTTTGCAGCTGGAAATTTAGAAGAGCGGGCCTTTGTTAATCGTCCTGATGAAATTGGGCAAGTCAAGTTGGCCTTCAATCAAATGGCCAATCGCTTACGAAACTCTTTTAAAGAACTCGCTGACTTTAAATTTGCCTTAGACCAATCTTCGATTGTGGCTATTTTTGATCCCATTGGCGTATTTACCTATGTCAATAATGAATTTTGCCGGATTTCGGGCTATTCACAGCAAGAGCTACTGGAGTCTCCTCAGGAGCTGATTGCACAGTCTCAGAGTACTTTCGAGCTGCCTGATCACGCTGCCTGGTCCCAAATTTCGGCGGGTCACGTCTGGCGGGGCGAGCTTCAAAACCGGACAAAATCCGGAGAAGTCTACTGGTTAGACACCACGATTGTTCCATTTCTGACGGAACAAGGCCATCCCTTTCAATATTTGGCCATTGGCTATGAAGCGACAGAACGAAAGCAAGCCGAGGAAGATTTAAAGGACTTCAATATTCAGCTGCAGCATAGCAATCGAGAATTGCAGGATTTTGCCTATGTGGCTTCCCATGATTTACAGGAGCCACTGCGCAAAATCCAAGCCTTTGGAGATCGCCTTAACAGCCGCTATTCATCCGTTTTAGATGAGCGTGGCCAAGACTACCTAGGACGCATGCAAAATGCAGCGGAGCGGGCACAAACCTTAGTCAACGATTTACTGACCTTCTCTCGGATAACCACGAAGGCAAGACCGTTTGTGTCGGTCAACCTGAACGACATTGTCAAAGATATTTTAGCTGATTTAGAAATTCAAATCGAACAAACTGCTGGGCAAGTCAATGTGGGGGACCTGCCTATTATTCAAGCGGATCCATTGCAAATGCAGCAATTATTTCAAAATCTGATTAGTAACGCGCTCAAGTTTCACCAGACGGACCTTCCACCAGTGGTTAATATTGGGGGCCAAATTCACCATGAACCGGCAATCAATGGGGACCAAACATGGGTTACCTACCCACAATGCCAGATCACGGTGGCCGATAACGGGATTGGTTTTGAAGAAAAGTATTTAGACCGTATTTTCACGGTATTCCAACGACTTCATACCCGCAGCGCATATCAAGGGACCGGCATTGGTCTAGCGATTTGCCGTAAAATCATAGAGCGCCACAGAGGAGCAATCACGGCCAAAAGTGCCCCGGATCAGGGGGCCACCTTTATCATCACTCTGCCAATCTACAATACCTAGGAATCAGAACCCATGAGTAAAGCGAGGACACCGATCACCATTCTGGTGGCCGAGGATGACGAGGACGATCGCTTGTTAATGCAGGAAGCCCTAGAGGAAAATCGATTGGCCAACGATTTGCACTTTGTTGAGGACGGCGAAGAGTTAATGGATTTCTTATGTCGCCAGGGCCGATATTTAGACCCCGTCAAATCACCTCGTCCCAGCTTGATTTTACTCGATCTGAATATGCCCAAAAAAGATGGCCGAGAGGCCCTTCATGAAATCAAAGCATCCCCTGACCTCAGAAATATTCCGATTGTGGTTTTAACTACGTCCAAATCAGAAGAGGATATTCTTCGTACCTATGATCTCGGGGTCAGCTCTTTTATTGCCAAACCTGTCACCTTTGAATCCATGGTGCAAATCATGAAAACATTGGGACGCTATTGGTTTGAGATTGTGGAATTACCTAATCAACGGAGCGAAGACTGGAATGGTGTCTAGCCCTTTAAAGGTTTTGCTGATTGACGATGATGAGGATGACTATATCGTCACTCAAGACCTATTAAACGATGCTGAAATCACTTCCTTTCACTTAGATTGGGTGGATGAATATGACGCGGCCCTAGGGCAAATAGAACAGAGGCAACATCAAGTCTATTTATTGGACTATCGTCTGGGGGGCAGAGATGGCCTTGAATTACTTCAGGATGCTTTAGCGCAGGGTTGTCAGGAGCCAATCATTGTACTGACTGGCCTCGGGGATCATGATATTGACCAAGCCGCAATGAAGCTTGGGGCAGCGGACTATCTTGTTAAGGGCCAGATCAATACGCCACTTCTGGAACGCTCGATTTTACATGCGATTGAACGTAAGCAATCTGAGCTGCGTCAAGCCCAGCTGCTGAAGGAATTAGCAGTTGCGAATCAGGACTTAAAAGATTTTGCCTATATTGTTTCCCATGACTTGAAAGCACCGCTGCGGGGAATTAACTCCCTGGCCGATTGGCTCGTTGCAGACTATGGAGACAAGTTGGATACAGAGGGGCGGGAAATGCTCCAACTGTTGAAAGGGCGTACACGACGGATGCAGGACCTCATTGAGGGGGTCTTACAATATTCTCGACTGGGGCGAATTCGAGAGGAAAAGACAACCGTTGATTTAAACCAAGTGATCGCTGATGTTGTTGATGCGATCGCACCTTCTGATTCCATTCACATCAATGTAGCAACTCCACTGCCAATTTTAACCATTGAGAAAGTCAAAATTTATCAGGTTTTTCAAAATCTGATTAGTAATGCGGTCAAATACATAGACAAATCACTTGGGAAAGTGGTGATTGGGTGCATTGACAAAGGTATGGTCTGGGAGTTCAGTGTTGCTGATAATGGACCTGGCATTGAAGAAAAGCATTTTGAACGAATCTTTCACATCTTTCAAACCCTGACAGCTCGGGATGATCTGGAAAGCACTGGCATTGGCCTTACCTTAGTCAAAAAAATCATAGAAATGTATGGTGGGTCCGTGTGGCTAACCTCGCAGCTAGGGGAAGGTTCAACCTTTTACGTGACGCTACCAAAGTCTGCATAACTGCTCGGGAGATAAAATTCAAGTCATGGAAAAAAAACACTCTATTCTATTGGTGGAAGATGATCGTGTTGATGTCATGGCGGTGAAGCGATCGCTGAAAAAGAATGATATCGAAAATCCCTTGCATGTTGCCGGCAATGGTGAAGAAGCTCTGGTTTTTCTGGGTGATCCATCTCACGCCAAGCCCGGCTTGATATTGCTAGATTTAAACATGCCCAAGATGAATGGCCTCGATTTCTTGAAGGTGATTAAGAACGACAGCGATCTGAAAAAGATTCCAGTCGTGATCTTAACCACCTCAAAAAATGATGAGGATCGTTTAGAAAGTTTCAATCTCAGTGTGGCTGGATACATGGTAAAGCCTGCTATCCATAATCAATTGGTTGAGGTTCTTAAGACCATTCACACCTATTGGATGCTGAGCGAAATATCTCAATAGAGGGGCTTGCTTAATCGTTTTTTTGAAAGCATGGCGTCGCCCAAAATCTTATTGGTAGAAGATGACCGAATCGATCAGATGGCCTTTATGCGTCTGATCGATGCTGAAAAGCTAGACTTTGAGATTGAAATTGTAGGCTCTATTGTGGCGGCTCGCGAAGCCCTGAAATCAAGTTATTTTGACGTGGCCATTCTAGACTATAAGTTAGGAGATGGCGACGCCTTTGATATTTTAGAAGATATTATTTTTGCCCAAGCTTCCACTATTTTTCTGACGGGTAGCGGCAATGAAGAAGTGGCGGTCAGAGCCATGAGACTTGGAGCCTACGACTACCTGGTAAAAGATGCTGGACGAGAGTATTTAAAGCAGTTGCCTGGGGTTATTAAGGCGATTCTAGACTATCGTCGCCAACAGACGACCCGAGTGCTTTTAATTGAGGATGATCCCATTGATCAGATGGCCTTTAAACGATTGGTGGAGACTGAAAAACTCGATTACAACTACACGATAGTTGATTCGGTACATGGTGCTCAATCGTTGATTAAGGCACAGTCATTTAACATTGTCATATCTGACTATAACCTCAGGGACGGGAGCGTTTTTGAGGTGTTAGATGCTGTCGGTGGACGGTCCCCCGTGATTATTTCGACGGGAAGTGGGGATGAAGCGGTGGCTGTGGCGGCCATGAAGGCTGGGGCTTATGACTATCTCATTAAAGATCCCGATCGCAACTATTTAAAGGTCTTGCCTGCTACGGTGGCGAATGCCATTAAAAATAAAGACAGCGATACTAAATTCAAGGCTTTGTTTGAACAGGCTGCGGTGGGAGTGGCTCAAATCGATTTAAAGGGAGAATGGCTATTAATTAATAAGACACTAGGTCGAATCTTAGGCTATTCATCTGAGGAATTGTTTGGCCTGACCTTAATCGAAATAGTAATCCCAGCAGATCAACCTCATTTCAACAACCTACTGAGCGAGTTTCTGGTGGGCATTCCAGAGCAGCCCTCTGTAGAAGTGCAATGTATGCATAAGTCGGGTCGAACGGTGTGGGTAAATATCACCCTTTCCCTCGGCCACCATGTATTGCCCCAACGGCGGGGGTATGACTCCTATTTTATTGTGATTCTTGAGGATATTAGCGATCGCAAACAATCAGAATTTGCCTTGCAGAAGGCCAAGGAAACGGCGGAGGCGGCCAACTTTGCTAAAAGTACATTTCTGGCCAATATGAGTCATGAGCTGCGTACCCCTCTCAATGCCATTATTGGATTTACCCAATTAATGACTCGGGATGGTGAACTTGATCGTGAGCAGCTGAACCATCTGAATATTATTAATCGCAGTGGCGAACATCTATTAGAACTGATCAATGACATTCTGGAAATGTCTAAGATTGAAGCGGGTCAACTAACCCTAAATCCTACAAATTTTGACCTGCATCATTTCCTGCTCAACTTAGAAGATATGTTGAGCTTCAAGGCTGATCGCAAGGGATTAACCCTTTGTTTTGAAGGGGTCCAAACCGTGCCGCGCTATATCTATGCCGATCAAGGTAAGCTGCGCCAGGTCCTCATTAACCTGCTAGGAAATGCGATCAAATTTACAAGTCAAGGTCACGTCACCCTGCGGGTGCGGGCAACAGCCCCTGGGAGCACTCCGTACCCCCTTGACTTTGAAGTTATAGATACAGGGCCTGGAATTGACCCTGATGATCTTTCCAGCATTTTCCAAGCATTTTCCCAGGCTGAGACGGGGCGGCACTCCCAAGAGGGCACCGGTTTAGGGCTGCCCATTAGTAGACGATTTGTACAACTTCTGGGCGGGGATCTGACCGTCGAGAGTGTAGTGGGGCAGGGGTCAACTTTTCGATTTACGGTGCTCGTTCAGGCGGCTGCTCAGGAGCGACGCCCCAGCCCCTCTCCCCATGTGGGCCAGCGGGTTGTGGGGCTAGCACCGGGGCAACCCAGCTATCGCATTTTGGTGGTGGAAGATACCCCTGACAGCCAGACATTGTTGCTAAAACTCTTACAGCCTTTAGGGTTTGAGGTGCGTGGGGCGGACAATGGCGAAGCGGCGATCGCTCAATGGCATGACTGGCAGCCTCACCTGATTTGGATGGACATGCGCATGCCGATCATGGATGGCTACGAAGCCACGCGCCGCATTAAAAACGAGGCAACGCAACCTACGCCTGTGATTATTGCCCTAACTGCCAGTGCGTTTGAGGAGCAACGGGCCTCGGTGCTCAATGCTGGTTGTGATGACTTTGTCCGTAAACCCTTTCCCGCAGAGGTGATTTTTGCCAAGCTGGCGGAACATTTGGGCGTCCAGTACCGCTACGAACCGGACCCAGCAGCGGCGACGCGCCCGCTCGACACAGCGGCCCAACCCCTAGTGCTAACGGCAGCGGCCTTGCAAGCCATGCCCACCGACTGGATTCAGCAGTTGTATGAGGCGGCGATTCAGCTGAATCCCAGCCAGATGGACGGTTTGATTGACCAAATCCCTGCTGAACAGGCTCCTCTGGCTAAAGCCCTGGCAGATAAAGTGGAAGGGTTTGATTTTGAGCCGATTATGACCATCGCTCAGGCGGTGATTAATCGGTCATCTTGAGCTAGGGGCCACTCGTCTGGGCAGGACAAGGCGAATAGTCTAAGGTGTCACCGTTCCTAGGGCCATTAACAGCCCCCCCAAAAACAACCCCACTAGGGTAGCTGCCCCCAATTCTCGCCGTAGTGCCCCGATCACGAAAACGATGACCATAACCCCACAGACGATAGGGATGGCGATGTCTCCCACGGGTTCACTGCCATTGGGCAACGTGGGGCCAAAGACCTGGGCAGCATTCAGGGTTGCAGTTACCTCCCATCCAGGAGTTTGAGGCCAAAGGAAAAAATGGTTCACGGAGCTTGCCTTGGTAAATCATTCGCTGCCAACCACGAGTTCTATCACAGAATAGCCATGGAGTTCTAGGCGGGAGTGACGGATTCAGCGGGTTCAGCCTTAATGAGGGACTCCATTCGCTCTGCCATGACGGCATAAAAGGGATCGCCGCCGCCCATCCCGAGCAGTTGCAGCATCATGGGCACCTCAGACTGCTGAACGATTCCCTCTGGGGTGCTAAAACCGGGCACAGCCCTGAAGTAGCGCTTGACCAACTCCACCCGCTGGGTTTCATTGCTATCACGCCAGGCGGCGATCGCCTTTTGGTAAAACATTCGGTTTGAAAAGCTGATAATCACCAGACCACCGGGCTTGAGGATGCGATGTAGCTCGGCAAAGATTTTTTCAGGATATTCCAAATACTGCACCGACACGGCAATCAACACCGCATCAAAGCTGCGGTCTTCCAGGGGCAGGGTTGGGTTCTCGTTCAGGTTTTGGACAAAGTAGTGGTTCAGCCGGGGGTTTTTGGCCAGTTCGGCTGCATTGAGGCCGTGGCCCTCGACCCAGGCAAAATCGATCTCGGGCAGGTGGGAGATCCAGCTACTCATCAAATCGAGGATGCGGCTACCGGGCTGGAGGCGCTCTTGGTAAAGGGCGGTGAGCGTTTGAATAAAGCCGTCATCAACATGGGTGACGAAGCGGGGCATCTCGTAGAAGAGGCGATCGCTGCTGGGATCGAGTTTGGCGCGTTGTTGGGGCTGAAGCAGAGAAGACATGGCGGGTGTGAAGGGCTAAAAATGTAAATAAACGTTACACAGCCATGGTAATCAATCTTCGGTTGGCAAGGGTGCCTGCGGGCAGTCTCTTAAGTCAATTTGCCGGACCTGTTTCGGTCAAACTCATCCCGCTGTAATTATCCAAAACCGTTTGCAAAGACGCCTTGGCCAAATCAACAAAGGCCCGCACGGCAGGCGATAAATCCTTATAGGACGGATAAAGCGCATTGATCGCCACTTGATTGACCTGCCAATGGGCTAGAACCGGTTCTAGCCCATTGCTTTCCATCCCATGGAGCGCCGCGAATTGAGGCAAGGTGGCAATGCCTTGATGGGAGATCGCACTCTCTAGAATGATCTTCACATCATTAGAAACTAAGCGCGGGGCAATCGGGATTTCAACCTGTTCTGAGTCTTGGCGGAGAATCCAAACCTTAGCTGGCGTCTTGGCCATATCGAGCAAAACATGGCCCTGGAGTTCATTGGGGGTTTGGGGTGTACCGTATTTTTCTAGATAGTCAGAACTCGCAAATAACTGAACACTTGCTTGGCCTAAACGAGTCATAATCAGCGAACTATCGGGTAAAATTCCCACTCGAATCGCCAGATCAAAGCCCTCTTCAATTAAGTCAATCCGGCGGTTAGAGAGTTCGACCTGGCACTGAACCTTAGGGTATGTCGCCAAAAACGCCGCCACGATCTTCCCCAAAAATGCTTGCCCTAAAATGTAGGGTGCCGTAATCCGGATTAACCCTGACGGTTGGGATTGGTAGCTTTCTACAATGCCGTTGGCTTTCTCTAACTCTTGAACAATCCGACGGCAATAGGTGTAGTAGCATCGCCCGATTTCTGTGAGGTGGATGCGGCGAGTAGACCGTTGCAATAGTCGGGCGCTGAGACGGGTTTCAAGCCTTGATACGCCCCTGCTGATGGAAGACTTGGGCAACCCTAAAACTTCTGCTGCAGCCGTAAAGCTGCCCCGCTCCACGACCTTCGTAAAGACCAGAATGTCATTGAGATTATCCATACACCTGACTGGGGGTTGCCGAGAGGCATAGAATTCGATTGTTCCTGCATTGGAACAGACTGTCTCGAAAAGCCACCTTAATCTTTTAGAAGCAACAATCTACGGTAAGTGTATTGCAAATACACAACATGGAGGATTTAAGGTGATGACAAACCTAACCGGCAAAGTTGCGATCGTGACGGCCTCATCTCGCGGCATCGGGCGGGCAATCGCAAAGCGCCTAGGCAATGCGGGTGTAGCGGTTGCCGTGAACTACGTTTCCTCACCGGCTAAGGCCGAGGCCGTTGTGCAAGAGATAGAAGCACAAGGGGGACGAGCAATAGCGATTCAAGGCAGCGTAGCAGCCAAAGCCGACGTCCTAAGGTTGTTTGCCGAAACGGAGCAGCAACTGGGGGCAATTGACATCGTCGTTAATGTGGCTGGAGCATCGGTATTTAAGCCACATATTGAATTGACCGATGATGACTTTGACAAGGTATTTGCGGTCAACGCCCGAGGGGCGATGTATGTGCTGCAAACAGCGGCTAACCGGGTCAAAGATGGGGGCCGTATTGTCCAGTTTTCGACCGGAGGCACCATGATGCCCGTACCGACAGGAGGTATTTACGCGGCCAGTAAGGCAGCGGGTGAACGATTTGCCTTTGGCCTTGCCCAAGAGATTGGCCATCGTCAGGTAACAGTAAATGTAGTTTCCCCAGGGGTGACCGATACAGACGGTTTGGTGATGCCAGAGGAAGCTGTGAACCAATTAATTCAACAAACGCCCCTAGGACGGCTCGGGCAGCCCGAGGATGTGGCCAGTGTAGTTGCCTTTTTGGTCAGTGATGACGCCCATTGGGTGACCGGGCAAAACATCCAGGCCAATGGCGGCATTTTATAGCGGCCTGACTATTTCTCTAGGCGAATCACATACCACTGTAGGGTTTGCCCCGGCTGGAGGGGCAACTCACAGCTCTGGTCCCGCAGATAAGCGGCCTGCTCATCCACCGTAGCGAATTTGGCTACATCCCTAGGCAGGTCGTCAGGGTAATCGTTTAAGGTCGTTTTCAGATAGTCCAATAGCTCCTCTGGCGTGAGGATGACCTCCTCCTGTCCCGGAGCCAAGAGAACAAACATTTCCTCTTGATACATCAATGCATCGGCCATATTGTGGGTTCCTTGCCGGTATATTTCACGGGGGCAGGTCATCAATGACTTGTAGAAAGCTTACCGGATTCGGGTGGCCGTGCCCGCCCCATCACCCAGCCTAGGGGCGGTAACCTTTGCCCAGAAAAAATTCTGCATTTGATCGATGGCAGCCCTAGCATAGAGATTAATCCCACCACCGTAGGAGGTTCATGGGGGAACCCACACCATCCCTGCAGCCGCTTCGCGCCCTTCAAGCTTGGTTGCCGAGCCTGCGCCGAGAAATTTGGATCTTAGCCACCGGGCAATTGCTGCTCTTTATTGGTCAGGGTTTCACCCTGGTGTATGCGTCGATTTACTTTGTAAATCAACTGGGGTTTTCGCCCACCCAGGTGGGTATTGCCCTAGGGGGGGCGGGGCTCTCGGGCATGGTGGGCCGATTTGCTGCCGGAAATGCGGTGGATTCGGCCTGGTTGGGTCGCCGCCGCACCCTACTCATCGCGGCGGTGATTTCGGCCCTGGCCTGTTTTTGTCTGGCCTTTGCCGATACCTTTGCGGTGCTGCTGGCGGGCAATCTGCTGCTCGGGCTGGGCATCAGTCTCTATTGGCCCGCCACCCTGGCGGTGACGGCGGACCTGACGACCACCGAAAATCGGGCCGAAGCCTTTGCCCTTACCCAACTGTCCAATAATTTAGGGTTGGGGTTGGGGGCGTTGCTGGCGGGGCAGTACATTGCCCGCTCCGGCAGCTATCCGGTGCTCTTTGTCTGCAAGGGCATCACCTATCTGGTGTTTGGCTTGGTGATCTACTGGG
>CAYGVA010000075.1:0-17613 GCA_964353225.1 uncultured Leptolyngbya sp. | reverse complement strand
ATTAGCGAGAGGGCACGGCTCGAAGCCGAAGTTGCCGAACGCGCCGCTGCCCTCCAAGCCAGTGAAGCCCAGTTCCGGGCAATGATCCGGGCGGTTCCTGATCTACTTTTACGGGTTACCGCAGCGGGAGTCTGTCTAGACTGCTTTCAGCCCCAGCAGTCTGAGTCATTTTTGCCGGTGCAGCAACACCTGGCTGAGGTCTTGCCCCCTGAATTGCTGCAGCGGCAGCTCGACGCGATCACCCAGGCGATCGCCACTGGCCGCTTGCAAGTCTATGAGCACCAGTTTCAAAAAGGCGACGCGATCACCTATGAAGAGGTGCGCATCAGCGCCATTGGTCCTGACGAGGTCTTAATCATGGTCAGGGATACCACCCAGCGGAAGCAATCTGAGGGTGCGCTCCAGGAGTCCCAGCAATTTATCCAGACCATTCTGGATACGCTACCCTTGTCGATTTTTTGGAAGGATCGAGACTGCACCTTTTTGGGCGGCAACCAGCGACTGCTCAATGCTGTCGGCCTCCAGTCCGAGGATCAACTGATTGGCAAAACCGACTTTGATCTTGCTGCCACCGAGGCCAAAGCCATGGATTACCGGGCTGATGATCAGCAGGTGATGGCCTCTGGTCAGATTCAATTGGCGATCGAAGAAACGCTAACGGCCCCAAATGGTGAGCAGATCTGGCTCGAAACCCACAAAGCCCCTTTGAAAAACCAAGCGGGTGATGTGATCGGCATCGTCGGAGCATTTCAAGACATTACCCAGCGCAAACAAGCAGAGGCTGAGCTAAAGGCCAAAACGGAAGAACTCCAGCAGTCCTATCAAGATCTCAAGGAAACCCAGCTCCAGCTCATTCAATCCGAAAAAATGTCGAGTTTAGGGCAACTCGTGGCGGGCATTGCCCATGAAATTAATAACCCGGTTAGCTTTATCTATGGCAATCTAGCTGCCGCCCAAGGCTATATCGCTGATTTGCAAGTTATTTTCAACCTCTACCGAGAGACTTATCCCCAGCCTCATTCAGCCTTACAAAAAGCTTTAGATGAGGCTGAAGTCAACTATGTCCTAGAAGATTTTCCGAGGCTCTTAAAGTCGATGGAGAATGGCGCTGTTCGCATCCGTGACATTGTGGCTTCGCTGCGCACCTTCTCCCGTCTCGACCAGTCGGAATATACGGCGATTGATATCCATAAAAATATTGATGGCACATTAATCATTTTGCAAAATCGCCTGAATGGTCGAGCCGGAAAGCCAGAAATTGAGGTGATCAAACAATATGGTGCTCTCTCTCCCATTGAATGCTATAGCGGCCTACTCAACCAAGTTTTGATGAACCTATTGGTGAATGCCATTGATGCGATTGAGGCACAGCAATTGCAGGGGGCATCAGACTATGTCGGTTGCATCACGATTCAAACCAGAATCGTCTCAAAAGATAAGGTTAGTATTGCGATTAAAGACAATGGCACAGGGATGAGTGCAGATACCCAAGCCCAGATTTTTGATCCCTTTTTCACCACGAAACCCATTGGGGTCGGCACCGGCATGGGACTATCGATCAGCTACCAAATCGTGACGGGCAACCATCAGGGGCAGTTGTTATGTCATTCCGTGCCTGGAGAAGGTACGACATTTTGCATTGAGTTGCCGCAGGTGGTGAACTAAGCAAATACACTTGTGCTTCATCACTCTCGGTGTATTGGTTAAGTGACTTCCATCAATGCTTTCCTCAAATATCTGGGGGAAGATGGAACATGCTCTTGATACCCAGTCCCTCCGCTCTATGGCCATAGCCTCAATGGATCTAACCGCTGCCGTTGTTCGAGATCCATTAGTGGTGTCACCGGACGCGACGGTGCAGGCCGCGATCGCCCTCATGGCCAGCGAGAACAGTCATCCAAACCATGGCCACCCCGACAGTCGCTATAGCTGCGTAGTGGTCATGGCCAATGAACGGGTGGTCGGGCTCCTCACTGAGCGGGATATCGTGCGTCTCGTGGCCCAGCCCCAACCCTTGGCATCGTTGGCGGTAGAGACCGTTATGGACCAGGGGATAATCACCCTCCGCAAGGCTGAACTTACCGATATCGCCACCGTCTGGCCACAGCTCCAGCGTGATCCCATGCGCCCTAAATTGGTCCTAGATGGACAAGATCGCCTGACGGGTTTGATCACAGCGGCCAGTCTGCAATCTGCCTGGATGCTTGCGCCGCAACCCCCATCGATACCTCAATCGCCGCCAGTGCCCTGCTGGCATCACAAACAGGATTGCGCCAGTTGGGTTAAGGTCGCACCCGTTGGCATCTTTTGCCACGATGCTGACGGGAACTGTGTTTACGTCAACGATCGCTGCTGCCAGATTTGCGATCTCACCCCTGAGGCCGCCATGGCGGGGCAGTGGCAACAGTGCCTGCATCTCGAGGATCGAGAGCGGGTCATGACCGCTTGGACACAGATCCGCCAAGATCAGCATCCGTTTCGGCTGGAATATCGATTTCAGCAAGCTGACGGCACGGTCAAGTGGGTTTATACCCAGATTGTGGTGGAGCGCGATGACCAAGGGCAGGTGAGTGGTTATGTGGGTACGATTACCGACATTAGCGATCGCAAGGCCGCAGAAGCAGCCCTCGCCCAACGTGAGGGCCAGAATCGGGCCATATTGGCAGCGATTCCTGACCTGCTGTTTCGGGTCGGTATCGATGGGGTCTATCGCGGCTATGCCAGCCCGAATCGGGACGGGGCTATCGTGGCTCAGGAAGCCCAGCTGGTGGGTCGATCGATCAATGATGTGCTCCCCTCAGCGGTAGCGGCTGAGCAGATCAACGCCGTGCGCACGGCCATTGAGACCGGTGAACTGCAAGTTTATGAGCAGCAGATACAACTGGGTGTTGGCGGAGCCGCTTCAAAAGAAGCTCGCCTCCAGGATGAGGAGGTAAGAGTCATTAAGAATGGCGTGGACGAAGCGCTGCTGATCGTGCGGGATATTACTGCGCACAAACAAGCCGAAGCCGAACGCCAGCAAGTAGAAGCCGCCCTGAGGCAAAGCGAAGCGAGAAACCGCGCCATTTTGGCCGCCCTACCGGATTACCTCTTTTGCATCGGGGCCGACGGTATCTATCGCAACGTGGTGACCCACCGGGAGACGATTACCCTATTCCCCAGCGGGTTTGACCCGGTGGGCTTGGCCATGGCGGATATTCTGCCCCCAGGCATTGCCCGTCGGCAACTGCATTATTTAGAAGAAGCGCTGCGAACCGGAGCCCTGCACACCTATGAGCAACAGGTGCTCCTAGGGGAGCAGATTCGCGACGAAGAAGTGCGGGTGGTGCAAAGTGGTGAAGATGAAGTCCTGTTTATGATCCGCGACATTAGCGATCGCAAACAAGCCGAACGACAGCTTCACAGCCTGATTGACGGAACTGCTGCTACCACCGGCCCAGATTTTTTCCCGGCATTGGTGAGGCACATGGCCAACGCCTTTCAGGTGTCCTACACGATTGTCAGTGAATTGATCGATGGAGAGCTGCATGCCCTCGCCTTTTGGGCCAATGGCCACCTGCAACAGCCCCCGCCCTACTCCCCCGTCAAGACCCCCTGTGAACGAACCTTGCGGGAGGGTAAATACTATTGCAGTGGTCAAGTACAGGAGCGGTTCCCTGAAGATGCAGATTTGGTCGCGATGGGCGCACACAGCTACTTGGGCGTTGCCCTCAAAGATACCCAAGGCAACGCCATTGGCGATCTATGCATTCTCCACCAGCAGGCCATCCCCCACCCAGAACGTGCCGAACAAATGCTACAAACCTTCGCGGCAAGAGCCGCCGCCGAGGTCGAGCGCCAACGGGCGATTTTGGATTTAGAGCAGCTCAACCAACAATTAGAAGCCAAAGTGGCCGAACGGACCGCGACCCTACAGGACCGCGAACAATTTTTGCAAACCGTGCTAGATACCTTCCCGCTGTCGGTTTTTTGGAAGGATCAAAATTCTGTTTATCTCGGCTGCAACCGCAACTTCCTCGATGATGCGGGTTTGACCACCGTCACTCAGATCATTGGCAAGACGGACTACGAACTGCCCTGGGGGCAAACCGAGGCGGCGGCTTATCGGGCCGACGATCACCGAGTCATCAGCGCTAATCAACCGAAGTTGGGCATCATCGAAACCCAGTTGTCGGCGAACGGCTACCAGGTTTGGCTAGAGACCAATAAATTGCCCCTGCATAATCTGGCTGGTGAGGTCGTTGGGATATTAGGGACGTACCAAAATATTACGGCGCGCAAGCGGGCTGAGGCCGCCCTGCAAAACCTGATTGCCGGGACTGCGGCCACCACGGGGCAAGACTTCTTTCCGGCGTTAGTCAGCCACATTACCGAGGCCCTGGGGGTTTCCTATGCCGTCGTGGCTGAAAAGGTCGATACCAACTTACAGATTTTAGCCTGCTGCGCAGATGGTCATCTGCAGCCTAGTTTCACCTACCCCTTAGCCCATACCCCCTGTGAGCAGGTCATGCAAATGGGTGAGCTCTATTGTGAAGACGCCGTCTCTCATCAGTTTCCTAAGGATGTCTGTTTAGTAGACTTGGACGTAGAGAGCTACCTAGGCGTCGCGTTATACGACAGCAAGGGGGAGGTGATCGGCAGCCTCTGTATTCTCGATCGCCAACCGATTCCCGCCCCCCAACGGGCCAAAGAAATTCTGCGGGTATTTGCGGCCCGTGCCGCCGCCGAGCTAGAGCGCCAACGGGCCAATGCCGCCCTAGAACGCCTCAATCAAGCCCTAGAAACGAAGGTTGTAGCGCGCACCGCAGCGCTGCAAGAACGGGAGCAGTTTCTCCAAACAGTGTTAGATACCTTTCCCCTGAGTGTGTTTTGGAAGGATCGAAACTCGGTCTACCTAGGGGGCAACCGTAATTTTCTGAACAATGCTGGCCTGCCCTCCCTGGCCGCGCTCCAGGGCAAAACAGACTACGACTTGCCCTGGAGCACCAACGAAGCCAAAGCCTATCGGGCCGATGATCAACAGGTCATTGACTCAAATCGGGCTCAGCTGGGCCGGATCGAAACCCAACAGACCGCTGACGGACGTCTACTTTGGGCAGAGACCAACAAGCTCCCCCTCCACAATCTGAAGGGAGAGGTGATCGGGGTGTTGGGCACCTTTCAAGATATTACCGATCGCAAAGTTGCCGAAGCCGCTATCAAACAACAGTTGGCGGCGATTGAGGCCGCGATCGATGGCATCGGCATTTTGCAAAATGGCGTCTATACCTATGTCAACCCGGCCCACCTCAACCTGTTTGGCCATGACCACCCCGATGCGCTGCTGGGTAAATCTTGGCAGGTGCTATACCTGCCCGAGGAAGTGGCCCGGTTCGAGCGGGAGGTTTTTCCGATCCTGGAGCAGAATCGCGCCTGGCAGGGGGAGGCGATCGCCCGTCGACAAGATGGTTCGACCTTTGCCCAAGGAGTCTCCTTAACCCTTACAGAAGAAGGACTATTGATTTGTGTCTGTCGGGATATCAGCGATCTCAAACAGGCCCACGCTCAACTCACCCACAACGCCCTGCATGATTCACTCACCGGCTTACCCAACCGGCTCTCATTGCTAGAGCGCATTGATCTAGCGATTCATCGCACTCAGCGCTGGCCCGACCATCAATATGCCGTTCTATTTTTAGATCTAGACCGATTCAAGGTCATTAACGATAGCTTGGGTCATGCCGTTGGTGACCAATTATTAATTGAGATTTCTCAAAGACTTAAAGTGCATCTCCGAGCCATTGACATGGTGGCCCGCCTAGGGGGAGATGAGTTTGTCATTCTGCTTGAGAATATCAATGCTACGGACGAGGTCGTAGAAATTGCTGAACGGATCTTAGCCGACGGGAGAACCCCATTCACCCTGAATGGCCATGAAATTTTTACGAGCTTTAGTATTGGCATTGTCATGGGCAAAGCCCAATACCAGCAAGCATCAGACCTCATTCGAGATGCGGATATCGCCATGTATCGGGCTAAGGCTAAACTCCGTAACTCCTATAAATTTTTTGATACCGCCATGCATACCCAGGTTCTACAGCGGCTGACCTTAGAGACCGATCTCAGTCGAGCTTTAGAGCGTCAGGAGTTTATTCCCTACTATCAACCCATATTTAATTTAGCCAATCATCATTTGGTCGGATTTGAAGCCTTGATTCGCTGGAAGCATAGCAGTTTAGGATTGATGTCTCCCGACCAATTTATCCCTGTGGCCGAAGAAATTGGTTTGATTGTGCCAATAGATCGTTGGATGTTTCATCAAGTCTGCCAACAAATGATGATGTGGCAAAAAAGATTTGCCCAGCACTTCCCCCTGCGGATAAACATTAACCTTTCGGCGCAAGATCTACGTCAACTATCTCTGATTCAAGATATTGATCACACCTTGAAATCTACGGGTCTATCTGGGGAATATATCACCGTAGAAATTGCTGAGAATAGAATGATTGCTGATATCGATCAAGCCATTACCCTATTAACTCAACTGGAAGCAAGGCGTATCCAAATCGGTATTGATGATTTTGGCAAGGGTTACTCTTCTCTGAGTTCTCTCCATCACCTGCCTGTTCATAGCTTTAAGATTGATCGATCTTTTGTTCATCAAATGCTATCTGATCGCCGTAGCTGCCAAATTGTGAGCACTATCATCACCTTGAGTCGTCAGCTGGGGCTGACCACGGTAGCCGAGGGTATCGAAACCCCCCAACAACTGCAAATACTCAAGGATCTGGGCTGTCAATTGGGCCAAGGATACTGGTTTTCTCAGCCGTTGCCTGCCGAGGAAATTGAGGCGCGCTTTTTTGAGGGCGATCGCTGTTCTTTTACGTAAGTTCGCCATCCTAAGTCCCTGGGCATAAGCCCCCAACTTAGGATGCCAGATCGCCCGCCCGTTTGCCCCCAAACCGGCGGGCGATCATGTCGTCATAGGTGTCGGCAATGGTGACCACCGATAAGATGCAGGCTTGCAGCTCCATTAGGTCCATGTTGTCGCCCCCCAAGATGCTTTCAGAGAACAACACCTGACCGGCCTCATCGAGGCTAAATGCCCCAAAGCGCATGCGACGATTTTCGCTCAGCAGGTAGTGCATTAACTCATTGCTGATGCTGCTGCCTACGGTGACGCAACTGGTGGCCCGCACCGTGGCGAGGTCGGTCTCATCCCAGGGGTGGATATCCCAGGGTAGGACTTCGACTTCGACGAGGGCAGACCCATACAGTAGGTCCAGCTTGGGTTGATCCGGGTAGGTGCGCAGGCGATTTTTAAAGAGAACAGAATTTTTGAGGTAGTCGAGCACCTTTTGGTAGGTGAGGGTCTCAACGCTATTGAGGGCGGGCATGGCCATGGCAGATCCAACTTAAAACACAGACAAGCAGCGGCCTCAGTCACCATCGCCACGGTGGCGACATTAATGACTGCTCTCATCAAACCGAAGCCGGATTAGACAAATTGTTCCTTACATAATAAACATGCGGCGATCGAGGGTTTTGGGGTCGTGGCTAGAGACAAAGGCATCGAGGTTGTCATCGGATTCCAGATAACCATCCACTAGGTTGATGATGCGATCGGCCACGTCCAAAATACGGTTGTCGTGGGTGACCATGAGGATGGTGCGGTTTTGTTCCTTAGCCAGCTTTTGCATCAGCGTCACCACATCGCGCCCCGATTTTTTGTCGAGGGCGGCGGTGGGCTCATCCGCCAGAATCAGGTCCGGTTGGTTGACGAGGGCACGGGCGATCGCCACCCGCTGCTTTTGCCCCCCCGACAGGGAATCGGGCTTGTAGTCGGCTCGATTTTCGAGCCCTACTTGGGTCAAAATTTCCACCGCTTGAGCCCGTTTGTTCCGAGATTCTCCTTTTAGCTCCACCGCCATTTCCACGTTTTGGGTGGCGGTGAGGGATTCAAATAAATTGTGAGCCTGAAAGATAAAGCCGATGTTGCGGCGCACCGCCACCAGTTTGCGGTTGGTCATACCGACGATCTCTTGATTCAGCACCTGTAGGCTACCCTCCTGGGCCGATCGCAGCGCCCCAATGAGGGTGAGCAGGGTGGTTTTACCCGAACCGGAGGGGCCGGTCATGATCACAATTTGACCGCGCGGCAGATCCAGATTGATGTCATAGAGCACCTGCTTCCGCAGCTCGCCGCGACCAAAGTAATAGTTGAGGTTGCGAATTTGGACGGCGCAGTCGGTTGAGGTTGTCAGGGTAGGGCTCATCAGCCAAATACCTCCGCTGGGTCCGCCGATTGCACCTTCCGCACCGCGATCGCCCCTGAAATCAAACACATGACAAAGCTGAGGCCATAGAGATTTAGAACTCGGCTAGGGGTCATTTGAAATAGCAGCCCGGTCACATTGGCGGCCCCGCCATAGAGCAGATTGCTGACCAAAAATCCTGGGATAAAGCCCAGCACCGAGAGAATCAGCGCCTCTTGAATCACCACTCCAAATAGAAACCGATTGCTATAGCCCATAGCCTTGAGGGTAGCGTATTCAGTCCAGTGGTCGGCCACGTCGGTATAGAGGATCTGATAGACCAAAATGATGCCCACCATAAAGCTCATCACCGTTAGCAACGAAAAGACAAAGGCGATGTTGGTGCTCTCCTTCCAGTACTGGCGCTCTTGGGCTTCAAAACTATCCCCCGGCCCCAACCGCACCATCACCCTTACATCATTGGGGAGCCGGTCTTGCAGTTGGGCCACCACCGCCTCCACATCGGCTCCCGAGGTGACTTTGACCAAGCCAATATCCGCTGTGGCAAAGCTACGCTCATCTTCCTCCGGGCCACGATTGGCAAAGTAACGCAAAAAGTTCTGGTCACTCATGATCAAATTGCCGTTGCCCGCCGCAAAGTCAGTGCCGAGGTTAAAGGTGCCAACGATGCGGATTTCGCGATCGGCCAACTCACTGATGATGCCCGTCTCCCGAGGCCCCACCTCGGCCCTAGCCCGCTCATCAATCAATGCCGTGTTGGGCAACTTGAGCTGATTTAAATGGATCTGAATCTCCGGTAGAGACAATACCGGATCCGCTAGGTTAAAGGCCACCACCCGCACCGGACGGGTCTGTTTCGTGACCGGGTTCTTCCAGCGCACATCACTGAGATACAAGGGATAGGCTGATTCCACCTCGGCCAAGGCGCGAGCCTGGTAAAGCCGACGACGGGCAAAGGCGGCGGGCACAAACATGTTGTTCTTGAGGCGGTTAATGATGATGATGTCGGCGTTGAGGCGGTCAATCAGCTGAATTTGACTGTCGTAAAGGGCATTCTTAAAGCCGGTGAACAAAAACATCAGCAACACCGCAAACCCCACCCCCGCCAAGGAGGTGGCAAACTTGCGGCGATCGTGGGTGAGATTGAGCCAAGCCAGAGGGGTACGGGTCGCCATGGAATCGTCCTAATAAATCAATCGGCCCTAAAACACATCCGCCGGATCCGCCGTGACCACCTTGCGAACGGATACTAATCCCGAAATGCAGCACATCACCACGGTTAGCACCAAGACCATTACCACCCGAGGTAGCCCCATAAAAATCGGTAGTTGAGTGGCGTTATGGGTGAGTTTGTAGAGCCCCAAGGCAATCACCAGGCCAGGGATATAGCCCAGTACCGCCAGAATCACCGCCTCCTGCAACACCACTTGGAACAGATAAAAACTGCCATAGCCCATGGCCTTGAGGGTGGCATATTCCCGCAGGTGATCGCGGATGTCGGTGTAGAGAATTTGGTACACAATCACGATGCCGACAATAAAGGAGACGATCACCCCCAGGGTAAAAATAAAGCCGATCGCCGTATTTTCGAGCCAGTAGGTGGTGTCCTTGAGAATGACTTCGGTTTTGGTAAGCACCTGCACATCCTTGGGTAGCAAGGTACGCATCTCAGCGGCCACCGCTTTCGGGTCAGCCCCTGGTTTGAGCTTAATCAGCCCCATGCTGATTAAATCCAGGGGGCGCGGGGCAAAGAACCGCCGGAAGTTTTGATCGCTCATGATCAGGGTGCCGTCTGCGGCGAACCCACCCCCCAAGGTGTACTGGCCGCCGATGGTCACACGGCGGCGATCGGCTTCGGTTTCTAGACCGGTGGTTTGGGGGCCAAAGTCAGCGCGGGAGAGGCGATCGATAAAAGCGGTATCCCGTTGCTGCAAAATCTGAACCGCTTCGGGGTTGCGCAGCTCCGGCATCAGAAACAATGGGTCCTGGGGGTTGATGCCAAACACAAACATGGCTCGACTCAGGCGGGTTTCAGGGTTGCGCCACAGCATATACGCCAGGTATAGGGGCATGACCCGCTCCACCCCCTCTACCCCCGCCACCTGGTACAGCCGCTCCCTGGGAAAGGCTTTGGTGGTGCTGATTTCGAGGGATTGGGGTGAGGCAAGAAAAATCTCTGCATCAAACTCGTCATACATGACCGTGGTGCTTTTCAGCAGCGCCCCCTGAAACCCCAGGTTCATAAAAATCAGCACCACGGCAAAGGCCACACCGGCGATCGCCACCAACAAGCGCGTGCGCTCATGGAGTAGATTCAGCCAGGCTAGGGGAATGCGTTTCATGGGCAATTACGGGCGATCCACATCAATTAGCACATCCACCTGCAGGTTAGTGAGCCCCTGCACCACCTCACTCTGATCAAGGCGGATGCGTACCTCTACCACCCTGGCATCGGCATTGGCAGCGGGGTCATCATCCAACACATCGTTCTTGAAGATTTGCAACCCCACCTGGTCTACCGTACCGGTGAGGGTGTCATCAAACGCGCCATTGCGGCTGCGAACCGTAACCGCCTGCCCTGCCTGCACCAAACTCACATCGGTCTCATACACCTCCGCCACCACATACATCTGCGCGGTGTCGCCTAGGGCCAAAATCGGACTGCTGCTAGAAATCGCTTCCCCCGGCTCCACATAAAGGTTGAGCACTTGGCCGCCCCTGGGCGCGCGCACCACGGTCTGGGCCAGTCGCGCCTCTGCTAGGCGCAAATTTTGAGCCGCAGAATCCACCAAGACTTGGGCCTGAGACAGTTGCAAATTGGCTTCCTGGGAGGCAACCTGGGCCTGGGCATTCCCTAAACCACTCCGGCGAGACGCCTGTAATTCTTGCTTGCGGTTTTGGGCACTGTCGATTTGTGCGCGCAATTGATCCACCACCGCCTGTTGCTGATCAAGATCTTGGCGAGAAATCGCCCCACTGGCCTCTAATTGCTGAAACCGGGCCAAGTCCAATTCTGCCACCCGCAGCTCAGCCTGGAGGCTATCAATGGTGTCCTGCTGGGCCTGAATCGCAGCGGCCTGAGGGCCGTCAATTTGGTCAATGCGGGTTTGTGCCTCTTGGATACTGCTCTCCCCAAACCGGGTTTGGGCGGCCAGCAGGGCTTCCGCTTCAGAGAGTTGGCTGGCGGCGTAGTCCCGCTCCGCCAAGCGCACATCATAAAGGTTCAGATAGGCCAGAATCTGTTCTGCTTCAACCTGATCACCCTCTTTGACTAATAGTCGTTCTAACCGCCCCCCCTCCGCCGGAACGATATCCACCACTCGCCCCTGGGGCTCGATGCGGCCCAGGGCGGCCACCTGTAATTGCTTCGGTAGAGCGGGTACAGCTTCGGTTGTTTCAGCTTGGCGACGTTGCGAGAGGAGGCGCACTGCCGTGAAGGAGATGCCTGCAGCTAACACCAACGCCCCAATCAACCACCAGAGGGGCTTTCTCTGTAAAGAAGACGGAGGTTGAAACGCCATAGACAGTTAATCCTTAGATAATGGGGTAGAGAACGGATAGTGACGCAATCAGATGATTTGGGAAATATCCCCTCAACACCTTTGTGATCTAGAAAACGGCTAAAACCCTTGCTAACCAAGGATTTTTATAACAAGCTGAGTTTAAGGTTTGATCCCGACGTCCCACCTAGGCAATGGGTTACAGCCTTTATTTTGCCGCCATCCCAGTCTCCATTGAAACTGGAAACAGCTTTCTACACTACTTGGCCCTTGACACATTAAGGCCCCTAAGGAGGGGTTAACGTTTGCCCAGCATGGAGACAAAGACCACGAAAACACCACTAGACTATCGCCCCTTAGGATGTACAGAATGTGTCAATGGTGCAGAACTTGCCTTTGACTTCACAATGGCATTCCAACCCATTGTGAGCACCCGTACTCGCCAAATCTTTGCCCACGAGGCCCTGGTACGGGGGCTAGAAGATCAGTCTGCCGAACAGATTTTTGAGCAGGTCAATGACACTAATCGCTACCGTTTCGACCAGGTATGCCGCACAAAAGCCATTAAGTTGGCCTGTGAACTGGGAATGCCGTCATTGCTCAACATCAACTTTATGCCCAATGCGGTGTACCAACCCGAGTTATGTATCCGCACCACCCTGGCGGCGGCCGAACGGTATGGTTTTCCCATTGAGCGGATTGTCTTTGAGATTACGGAAAGCGAGAAAGTAGAGGATCTGCCCCACCTTCGCCGGATTGTAGAGTATTATCACGCGCGGGGATTTAAAACGGCCATTGATGATTTTGGTGCAGGCTATGCCGGACTCAACCTGCTGGCTGAAATCCCCGCTGATATTGTCAAGTTAGATATGGCACTGATCCGAAAAATTGATCGCGATCAGGTCCGTCAGGCGATCGTTCGAGGGATTGTTCAGGTCTGTGGGGAGCTATCAACGACGGTGATTGCTGAGGGGATTGAAACCTACGAAGAGTGGGGAGTTTTGCAGGATTTAGGCATTGAGTTATTCCAGGGTTTTTACTTCGCCAAACCGGCATTCCAGTCCCTGGCGACGCTTTCACCCGCTCTATTTGATCAGCCGACAGAATGAAACCCACCCTGGTCTGCTCCTCTCACTTTCTACCCGTTAATTGGGTTAGACTAAATCGGCATCAAATCGACCTTATCTCAAGCGATTAATATTGCATTTTAAGCCGAGGGCTTCACCCGTAGCACCCCTCAGAAAGTGCCCACTCTCTTAAGGTATTTGCCAATGATATGCAACAGCACATCATTGCATCTCCTTGGCAAATACATTTGCAGGAAAAGGAATTTTGATTCCTTCAAATGCATTTTCTTCAGCACACTTTTCAGGACAGCAAAATATTCATGCGACACTATTCTCGACTCACAACGGCTGCCTACCTAATGGCTCCGACATTGATTATCGTCAGCCATATCGGGTCTTTGATCGTTCTGACCACTGGTCTATCGTGGGGCTCTGTTCTATGGATTGTATTCTTATACGCTATCCGCGCCCTTGCCACGACAACCATTTACCATCGCCTATTGACCCACAAAGCCTATCAAGCACCGACACCACTGGCATGGATCGGTAGTATTATTGCGGCATCAGCCGGACAGTTGGGTCCCAGCTGTTGGAAAGCCCACCACCTGACCCATCATCAACATACGGATCAGGCGCGTGATCCCCATTCTCCCTATACCCCAGCCCAGGGATTCAGAGGGTTTTTATGGGCTCAAGGTGGCTGGCTGCTGTCCCCCCGATTTTTCCCTGAAAAGCTGCCAGCTGACATTGAAAATGATCGGGTTTTGCGGATCATTGACCGCTTACACTTCATGCCCTTAGTTGCCCTTGGGATGGGCTCCTATGCTATGGGTGGTGCTGAATATTTAGGTGCTTTTTTCCTCAGCACAACGCTATTGTTCCATGGTGTACAAACTGTTAACTCCCTCAGTCACCTGATGGGAGATCAACCATTTACAACCGATGACCACAGTCGCAACAATGGGTTTGTGGCTTTTCTGACCATGGGGGAAGGTTGGCATAATCTCCACCATGCATTTCAATCCTCTAGCCGCCATGGCATCACCATCCGCCATGGCCGGGTGGCCTATCTCCCTGATCCAACCTTTCGGTTTATAAAAATGCTGGAGTCCCTAAAGTTAGCTTCAAAATTAAAGCTGCCCAAGGAAACTAAATTGTTGGCACAGGCCAAAACCTTACGCCCCCATCCTCCGGAGTCCATAGCGGCCCTAGAAACCTCAGTCAAGCCCTGATGTTTGGGGTTGAACATTAGCCCATGACAAACACGCTCAATAGCCCCACGGCTGGGCATGAAGGGCCGTCGCTGGCGTCCCTTCATGCCCAGCTCAGGGAAATGGCCGGAAAAACTGGGGAGACTGCCGCTACTGCCGCCAAACAGATCACGGCCGAGATCCGACAATGGTTCCCGGCGGCAGCTGCCGGTGGGGCCTGCCCCCATCCCAAAACGCCCAGGGGCAGAACGCAGGTTTTGCATATGAATTACATGCAGAGCCAGAGCGAGCCCCAAGCCGATATCGAAATGGCGCACCTACAGTTTTTTGCTCAGACGGCCCAAGCCCTTGGGTTGCGGCTAGCAATCCTGACCCATGGCAACAGTCAGACCGTTGTCGAAACGGAGCTGGCAAAGGATGCCTACAAGGCCCTTGATTACACCCTCACAGCCAGCCAAAACCCGGTGGCAAAATGGGCTGAGGACAGTGTGGAATATTTGGAGAATGGCCAGGTGGCTGTGCTGACTCGATTTGATCAACCCTTGCTGGAATCGGCGATGGTCGAAAGTCGCAGACACCGCTGGCAAGGGCAGCTTGCCCTAGAAACCTTAGATGAGGCCCTGCGGGATGATCACCTGTGGATTCCCTTGGGGATTCGGGTGAACGCCTCGGAAACCGGAGTGGAACGCGAGCTGGCGGCCCAAACCCAGGGGCAACAGGTCGGTCATATCAGGGCCTATATCGAAGGCGGCAATATGATTACGGGGGAGGATGCAATGGGCAACCCCATCGTCTTGGTCGGGAAGGATGCGATCGGGGCGACGGCCTATCTCTACCAACGCCATGACGATGAGGTGAGGCAAATAATCTGCGAAGATTTTGGCCTAGACAGCATCAGTCAAGTGATTGCGGTGGAGCAGCCAGGGCAATTCCATTTGGATATGGGCCTGTTGTTTCTTGGCCATGGGGTGGTCATTGTGAATGACAGCGGCGAGGCACTGAAAGATGCGGTGGAGATGGCAGAGCTGGTGCCTTGTCTGACCACGAACACGATGGCGGCGAAGCTGACCTTGCAACATGGCCTGGAGGCGATCGCGGCCCAGGATCTGGCGGCGGCAGGTCTCGTGGTGAAGCGGGAGCGCCTCGGCCATGATGCGCTTTACAACTTTTTTAATGGGGAGTTTGTGGAGGGCCAGGACGGTCGCCCTTACTACATCACCAATGGTGGCCCCAGGGAGCAGGAGGAGCGGTTTGAGGCTTTGATGGTGGGGGAATGGCAGATCGTAGACAAGGTGGTGTTTAGCCCGCAATCTGTAGCCCAAAGGAGTCTACAGGAGCAGGGCGGGGTCGGATGCCGCCTCAAGGGATCGCGCCAATAACTGCCTTGCTGTTCTCCGAGGTCAGGCGCAGCGCCTAACGGTCAAAGCAGCCCAGATCCATATCTCGAACGAGCAGATCAAGTAGAGGGGGAAACCTCTACCTCTTTATTCGTTATTGCCGCTCAGTGCTGCGTCAAAGTGTTTGGTATGATTAACCCTAGAGAAAAAATCGGTTGTTAACATTTGTTTCTAGTATTAACGAGTCTTCACGTTTTTCCATTGACAGACTTTTCTCCGAAACTTCGCTCTACATTCCCCCTAATTTTTGGAGAAAATCTATGTCAATCTACGTAGGCAATCTATCCTATGAAGTCACAGAAGCTGAACTGAACACAGTTTTTGCAGAATACGGCACCGTCAAGCGAGTTCAGCTGCCTACCGATCGCGAAACCGGTCGCATGCGCGGCTTTGGTTTTGTCGAGATGGGTGCAGAGTCTGAAGAGTCGGCTGCCATTGAAGCGCTAGACGGCGCGGAATGGATGGGTCGTGATCTCAAGGTCAACAAAGCCAAGCCCCGCGAAAACCGTGGCGGTGGCGGCGGTGGTTCTTTCGGTGGCGGACGCAAAAGCTGGTAATAGCTTTTATCGTCACGACTCAATATCGACTTAGGTCAATTTCGGGTCAATTATCAATCTAGTTGTAGAGGCTAGAGCGATCTCAAAAGGTCCAGGTATCACTACCTGGACCTTTTGAGTATCCAGACGCGGCCATTGGCAGTGAGGATGATTCACGCTTCCCCGACGAGGGTTTCGTCAAGGGTCGGGGGCAGGTCTGCTGACCCCATGCAGGATTGGGATGGCGGGCTGTTTTGCCAGTTCATTCGCGACAGCCGGTATCTTAGTGCTCGGCAACCTCCTTAAGCCTTTTACCCCGCAATCGGTTCAGTAATGTTGTCCATATTCACCAGATTCCAGTTCATCCCCCGATTGCGATATCGTAGTTCTAGATAAGAGTGAGAGACAATGGCTTATAGCCTAGATTTGCGCCAACGAGCCGTGAAGCGCGTCAAAAACGGCCACTCCGTCCCAGAAACCGCAGCCCTCTACGAAATCAGCCCAGCCACCCTTTATCGATGGTTCCAACGCTCCGACTTAGCTCCTACAGTGGTTAACAGCGACGTCGTAAGATTGACCCAACTGCCCTCAAAGCCCATGTGCGCGACTATCCCGACGCTCGCTTGAAGGACAGAGCCTGCCACTTTGGGGTGCATCCCAGTGCGATTGGCTTTGCCCTCAAGCGTCTGAAGATTACCGTCAAAAAACGTAACCGTCCCCTGAGCGGAGTCGTTGGCTTTGCCGCCCCAGCGGGGCTAGGGGACATCTTGCATAGGTTTTGGCTTTCTCCCTTTGGGAGACGCGTTGCGAACGACTTCGCTCAGCCAGCGTAGTACCAGGGATGCTTACCTTTTATGAGCACCATGGGATCGCCTGCATCAATGCTCAAAGATGTTGTTGTACTGCATCAGATCGAGCGTGACGATCGTTGGCAAGCAGCCAAAGCAATCCCGCGCCAGGGCCTCCCGCCCTTCCCGCTGCAACATCGTAATCAACGTCTGGCGAATGCTGTGCAGGTAGCGCACATCATTGGCGGCATAGCGGAGCTGCTGCTCCGACAGATTCATCACATTGCCCCAGTCAGAGCTCTGGGCCGTCTTGTCTAGATCGATGCCCGCCAACTCCCGCACCAATTCCTTCAACCCATGCTTGGGGCTGTAGGTGCGGATCAGCTTGCTGGCGACCTTGGTGCAAAACACCGGAGCGACTTGGATACCTAAGTGATGGCGCAGGGTCGCTAAGTCAAACCGGGCGAAGTGGAAGATTTTCTCCGCCGTCGGGGCTTCCATCAGGGTTTTGAGATGGGGCGCTTCGGTTTGCCCTAGCTCAATGCGCACTACTGAGCCGTAGCCCGCGCCATCACAGAGCTGCACCAGGCACAGCCGATCGCGCTTCGGCAGCAACCCCATAGTTTCGGTATCGACGGCGATCGCCCCTGACTTCAAATACCGCTCCAGCAGAGCGGGGGAGAGGTCGCGATCGCAAATCTCAAAGGGGTCTTGCTGAGTTGAGTCCGTTGTTTCCACTGTTGAACTCACTGTAAATTCCCCAAGGCTTTGGCCACGGTCTGCACATCTTTATCACCCCGCCCTGAGGAGTTGATCACCAAGCGGGGGCTGCCGGTGAGTTGGGGGCAGAGGGTTTCGA
>CAYGVA010000074.1:0-17626 GCA_964353225.1 uncultured Leptolyngbya sp. | reverse complement strand
CAATGAATAAACCCGAAGATTTTTGGAATAAAGCTTCAAAAAATTATGACAAGACAGAGGAGCGTTTTGAATACATCCATAAAAAGGCAAGGGAAAACACCAAAAAGCACCTCAAAGATAGTCATATTGTTATGGATTATGGATGCGGAACCGGCACAGCATCCTGTGAGTTTTCCAGTCTAGTGAAAGAAATACAAGGTATCGATATCTCATCTGAGATGATTCGGATAGCAAAAGAGAAAGCAGTTGTTAGTAAAATTGAAAATGCAACCTTCGAAAAGGCGGATTTATTTGAAGACAAATTTCAAGATGATTCGTTTGATGTGATTCTGGCCTTCAACATGTTGCACACAGTATCCAATCCGCAAGATATTGTGCATCGAACAAATGACTTATTAAAGCCTGACGGCTTATTTATTTCTATAACGCCTTGCTTAGGGCAAAAGATGTCATTTTTAGTTAATCTCCAGATACAGCTGGTTCGGATATTGTGTAAGTTTGGAGTAATTCCCATTCCAATTAGAAGAATAAAAAGTACTGACATAGACATTTTGTTAGCAAAAGGAGAATTCGAGGCCATTGATTCCGAAGAAATATTCAAAGGAGCATCTAGCTATTTTGTTGCAGCAAAGAAATTACTTAAAGCATAACAAGCACATGCAGCGGACCTGGCTAACGCCAGGCTGCTGATGCGAAGCGTTAGCCATCTTCTCACTTTCTGAAAATCTCAATCCACTAATTTTCTCAGTGAATAGTTGAGAATTTCGGAGACCCGTAGATCGTGCAATGAATAGTAGGCCAGTTTGCCATCATTGCGATATTTGAGAATCTTCAAATCCCGTAGTTTACGCAGATGATTGGAGGCGGTGGCGACTTTAGCGTTTAGCAGAGTGGCGATATCGCAGACACAGAGTTCCTGATCGTGGCTGAGGGCGTGCAGAATTTTGAGCCGTGAGCGGAGCCGCTAGCGAACGATAGGGTGGCCTTGGTGAGGGCGGGCACGATTCTGTCGCAGGCCAGCTTTCCCCCAAATAAATTCCGCGCCACCGGGCCAACCCGCAGGGCGGCCCAAGGCCCCATCAAAAACAGTTCGCACCCCGGCCAACGCAGGTGTTCATCCAGCACGGGCAGGCCATTGACGGTGGCGATGGGGTGGCGCTTCCAGATATCTGCCAACAGGGGATGGGTTTGTATATCCAGCGTCGTTCCCGTGGCGAGCCAGATGCGGTGAATGGGTTGATGGGCGATGCAATCATGGGCTGCATGGTTGTCGCAGCAAACGTTCCAGGCATCGTCTTTCCACTGAGCATCCGCTACCTGACAATACTCATAAAAGGTGACGTGCCCGTTCCGTTCCAATTTCCGCAATTGGGTCATGACAGCGGGCGTGAGGGAGCCACCATTGCGGGCTTGCTGCACCATCTGCCAGCGGGCTTCCATATCCGGTTCGGCGTGGAAGCCTTTCAGATACTTGGGTCCTAGCCACCCCGGCTCGGCATCAAACAGCTTTTCTTGAAAGGTGCGCCGCGCCATCATCACCACCTTGGCCCCACGCTTCACCGCCCCGGCGGCCAAATGTCCACTGGTTAAGCCACTCCCCACAATCAGCACGGTTTCACCCACGAGTGAACCCAGGGCAGGCAACCGCACCTGACTGGCATGGCAAAGCCGTTCTGAGGGAGCGATCGCCTTGACTGGTTGGGTCCAAGCGGGCCAATGGGGCTGGCCACCGCCCGTCGCGATCACGACCCGTCGAGCCAGTAGGGTCTCCCCTGTGGAGAGGGTTAACCGAAACCGGGACGGTCGTTTTGATAGGGGCTCCAATCGCGTCACTTGAGCCGGAATAACCCGGTCTTGCAACTGCCAACGCTGCACCACCGTGTCGCAGAATTCTTGAAACAAGCCCGTACCAGGCCGGTCATAGGGCGAATGTAGCTCGTGATAGCGTCCCTCGGCGAAGGTTCTCAGGGCATGGGCATTGGGGTCGGGATGATGGACCGCAGGCGACCTTAAATCCGCAATTTCCTGAGCCGCAAACTGTTGCTGCCACTGGGTCATCCAGGTGCCGCTGGGGTCAAACACCTGGATGCGATCGCGCAATTTCGCCTTCTTTTGCAAGATGTGGGTCACCAGGGTGAGGGCCTGCGGTCCGGCCCCAATGACGGCAATATCCGTCTGCGACTGAGCCATAACGGTTGACTGTGGTTGCTCAAAGAGAATGCGAGCAATATGATAATGATTATCGTTACCGCTTTGCAAGCCCATGATCACCGTCGTCGCTGGCCCCTGCGGCGCAGGCAAAACCACCTGGATTCTTCAGGAGCTGGCTCAGATGTCAGCCCCTGCTGTTTATGTCGCGCCGGGGGTTGGCTCGGTCCCGATTGATGCGACTCGGGTCGCGACCCGGTTGCCCCAGGTCGAAATCTTCCATCGACAGCCTGAAGCGGAGCTGCTACAGCGCCTAGGGGCGGGAATGCCCGTTTATCTCGAATTGGGCTTTCAGCTCGAAATAGACATGCCGCTGCTCAAACACATACCCCACCGCCGGATTGCGCTGGTGGCTGAGGAAAATCAGGAGGCGGGCTGGCAACTGTGGGCCGATCAGGTGATTCGCGGCAATCCATCCACCCTGGACCTGCAATCGGCGCAGCTTTGGCGGGCTCCCCTCAGTGGCCAAGTGTTTGACCCGCCTAGCCTGGATACTTTTTGGCAAGAGCTGGTCCAGGGAGCCTATGGCAAGGTGCATCGGGCTAAGGGGATTTTTGAGTTGGCCGATGGCCAAGCCTTCCACTTTGATTTTGTGAACAGCTTGCCCGGTAGCGCCTACACCGAACTCAAGCTGCCCCATTGGGTGCAGGGACGGCCCCAGCGCTTTAGCGGCATCGAGGTGGTGGGCCATGGGCTGGATGAAGGAGCAATCGCCACCACCTTAAAAGACTGCTACCTTTCCGACTCGCTCCTCGCCGCCCATCAAGCGGCCCTCAAAGACGCTATTCCCCAGGAGGTGGCATGAACATCGCTGTTCTGTCCTGTATTCACAGCAATCTAGAAGCCTTGGAGGCCGTTCTGCGGGACATTGACCAGCAATCCGTTGACCAGATCTTCTGCCTCGGCGATCTGGTGGGTTATGGTCCCTATCCCAATGAAGTCGTTGCCCGCATTCGCGAACTCGACATTCCCACCTGCCAGGGCTGTTGGGATGAGGATATCGTTGATGGGCTAAATGCCTGCGACTGCAGCTATCCCTCGTTGCTGGCGGAAACTCGGGGTCATCTGGCCCATGAATGGACGAATCGGGAAGTCACCCCCGAAACCCGCACCTATCTGGCTGAACTCCCTCTGACCCTGCAAGCGGAAAATCTGTGCTTCGTCCACGGCAGTCCCCAGAGCCAGCACGAATATTTGCTGCCCGACACCAGTGCGTTCATTGCCCTAGAACGGGTTCTGGCCACGGGAGCCGATACCCTTTTCTGCGGCCACACCCACGTCCCCTACGTGCGTCACCTGGAAAACAGTGATCTTGCTCTGAAAGTCCTGCACGCACCCGCCGATTCAGCCATCCACTCCCCCAGCCAGCCAGCCCCCCTCAAGCGCATCATCAATGCGGGTTCCGTCGGCGAACCCCGCCACGGTCGGCCCAATGCCACCTACGTCGTCTACGACACCGACACCCAAGCAGCTGAGTTCCGCGAAGTTGAATACGACTACGCTAAAACCTGCGCCGCCATTGTTGAGAAAGGCTTGCCCGCCATTTTTGCTTGGCGACTGGCCCAAGGGCTGGAATATGCCGAAAAAGCCGACGACCCCACCCATGTTTGTGAACGATAGCGATGACCCACTGGGCAATTCTCTCTGGCATCAACGGCAATCTTGCCGCCTATAAGGCGGTGCTCGCTGACCTCAAGCGAGTACGTTACTCGGTTGAAGCACTCTATATTCTGGGGGATCTGGTGGGACCCGATCCCCAATGCGAAGCACTCGTGCAGCGGGTACGTCAGCCTTTGCCAGGGGAACTGCAACCACAAGTTTGTCCCGGCTGGTGGGAGGAGCAATGTTTCAATCTGTATGGGCTGGGCAGTGACCCAGAGGCGATCGCGTTGCTGGAGCAGATGGGTCCAGATGGGGTTGAACAGCTCTGGAAGTTGGTGTCGCGGCAAACGGTGCAGTGGCTCCGGTCGCTAGATTTTGGCTTCTTTGAGCTGGATTGTCTGTTGATTCACGGCAGTATGGTGGGGTGCGATGACCTGCTGACCCCGGAAACGCCCCCTATTCAACTGCTGGATCGACTGCTGCGGGCGGAGGCTAACACGCTGTTTTGCGGGCGATCGGGGTTGACGTTTCACCTGCAAATTCCGGAAGGGGCGGTGACTTCCACCGTGACGACTTTGGATGCTCCCGCCCAGACGATGACGCAAATAGTGCGCGATCGCCAGGTGGTCGGCGTAGGCAGTGTTGGCAAAGAACCGGGAAAGGCGACTTACACCCTGTACAACCCTTACACCAATGCAGTTAGCTTCAGAACGGTACGCTATGGCAGTCAGGGCAAGGGATTTGGGCGTTAGTACTGTCCACCCACATGTTCCTAATCGCAAGATGAGTGAGAAAGCCTCATTTTCTGGAATTCCCAATCTCATTGGGATGACTTTGAACGAAGGTAGTTCTGCTCTATGCCATGGGAGTAATGCTTCAAGTGGAAACATCGCGCACTTGATCAAGCAGCCTTTTAGGACGAGCATCGAGTTGCACAAGGTGGTACATCTGTACGATGCGAGTCAACTCTAAACGACTCGCGTTACTTATTGGAAGGGGTAGTTATACTGGGCCATTCAGCCTAACCACCCGTATTAGAGAATTAGGCGGAAATATTTCCGCCTAATCACCCAGTATCAAGGAATTAGGCTGACGCTTTTCTAGCTAAACACCCCTATATGGGTGTTATATGCAATGGTTCTTCCTAATTAATAGTTAGACGCTCACGCCTGTGATGCCAATCCGTTAGACGGACTAAACGGAATGAGACGATTATGAGTATCGATTTCGTACCAGCAGCAATTGATAAAGAGAACTCCACTAAGGTCGAATCACTATACAAGGACGCGTTTCCAAAAAATGAACGCGCTCCATTATGGTTCCTTCGACATAAAGCGAAGCAAAGCAATGTTGCTTTCAATTCGCTTTATCACAATGAATTATGGATTGGTCTACTCTATACAATTGAATACAGGGACATTCTCTTGATAATCTATCTCGCTATAGATGCTGACTCCCGATCAGGAGGCTACGGAAGCAAGGTCTTAACAGCGTTGGGAGAAGACCATCCAAACAAACGGATTGTATTGAATGTTGAACAGATTGACGAGCAGGCCGATAACAATGCGCAGCGAGTGAAGCGAAAAAGATTCTATGAGAAGAACGGCTATACATCCACTGGGATCATTGTTGAAGAGTTGGGGCAACCGTTTGAAATGCTCATATTGGGAGACTTCATTACTCCCGAAGAGACACGGCAAGTGTACAGAAGTTTCCTTGGAAAGATTCTGAGCCTACTGCCTGTGCTGAGAGTTCGTGAAACGAATACTAAGTAGCTGTATAGTGTGGCTCTTACTGAAACTTCAATGCGTAACCGTCCCCTGAGCGGAGTCGAAGGGGACGGTTACGTAAGTAGGGTGCGTTGCCTTCAGTAAACGCACCATTAATACAGGAGATGGTGCGTTCTAGCTATATCAGTTCAGTGTTTCAGAACACAAAGTGGACAAGAACGCACCCTACACTTTCTTTTTGGCGGCGGCCTCGTACAGACATCCCACGTCCAGCCCGAGACCTGTAGTTTCCTCCACAGAGAAACTCCACTTCTGGACGTGGCCAAGGTTTAAAGGGGGCCAGCCAATCGATCAAACTCTGAATGGCTCTGATTTTTCATCGAAGTGTAAGGGCAAGACAGTTTCAATATTTTCAGTTGGGTGAGGCACGATATAGTGGGACATCACTTTCGCATTACAAGGGCATTTGTTAGCAGCGATTATTCCTTCCTCCATGGCACTCTTGACCTCACCCACAGGCCCCCGAATCCTGACAAACTGCTCTCCGCTATCGGCCTGACTAATCCCTAAAAGGGAGACCCGGCCCGCTTTAACCATGGCATCTGCTGCTGCCAGCGCAGTTGGATATCCATGGGTTTCGATTACACCGACAGCGTAAAGCATAGGTAAATGATCCTAGTCTATGAAGCTTCCTGCACTAATATACCTGAGGCCCTAATCCCGGCACTCAACCTAGTGTAGTAGCAGCAATTCTCAGGTGGATAAAAACGCACCCTATGCCTGCTCAGATAGATTTGGAGATGGCATCTCGCATCATCGATAGCCCCAAATCAATTTCCTCGTCAGTCACCGTCATGGGGGGCGCAATGCGGAATACTCCTCCCATCCCCGGCAAATTCACGATATTCATACTTAACCCCAACTCCAAGGCGGTCTGGGTAATGCGGCTGCCCAAATCCGGGGCTGGCACTTTGGAAGACTGATCACGGACAATTTCCATGCCCAAGAGCAACCCTCGACCCCGCACATCACCGACGCAATCGAACTCTGCTTGCAAGGCTTGCAGACCAGACTTTAAGCGATCGCCCGCCACCTGCACCCGTTGAGTCAACTGATCCCGCAGCAACACGTTCAGAACAGTCAGCCCCACCGATGCTGGCAGGGGATCAGACACATGGGTGGTGTAAAACAGAAAGCCCCGCTCGTGGCAGATCTGCTCAATTTCGGCGGAGGTCAGCACCGCAGCCAGGGGCAAACCTGCCCCCAAGGTCTTAGACAGGGTGAGGAAATCGGGCACCATGCCATCCCGAGAAAAGGCAAACATCTCCCCCGTGCGCCCAAGGCCGGTTTGGGCTTCGTCGATAATGAGCATCATGCCTCTGGCCTCACAATGGGCCTTGAGGACTTGCAGATAACCCTGGGGCAGTTCCAAGACACCCCCTGAACTGAGGATGGGTTCGGCGATAAATGCCGCCAGGGCTCCACTGGACTGGCGATCGATCAGCTCAAAGCCATAGTCCAGCTCAGCCCGCCAGTCATAGCCCGTATTGTCAGCACCAAAAGTGGGACGGTAAAAATTGGGGGCCATAATGGCCATCCCCCCGACGCCCATGGGTCCATAGCCCCTTCGTCCCGCTGAATAGGTTGCCGCAGCGGCCCCACCCGTCATGCCATGCCAGGATTGGGCAAAGCTAATGATTTCATGGCCCCCAGTGGCGAGACGCGCCATTTTTAAGGCGGCCTCGTTGGATTCAGCCCCGGTACTCAACAGCAACACCCGATCCAGCCCCGGTGGGGTCAGGTCCACGAGGGACTCTGCCAGCTGCACCACAGGTTCTGACACCATGCCACTAAACAAGTGATCCAGCGTACCCACGGCCTGACAAACCGTTTCCACAATTTCAGGATGGCTGTGCCCCAAGATGGCGCTCATCTGCCCGGAGGTAAAGTCCAACACGCGACGCCCATCATGGTCGTAGAGAAAAGCCCCCTCAGCTCGATGGGCCACAAAGCTGGAGAACGTGCCTCCGTAGCGAATCAGTGAATCGTGGGCTCGCTGCAAGATGGAAGGGTTCATGGAGCGGCATCCTCTCATAAGGAGTTTAGGCGATCATACATAACCCCATTTCAGGAAGCGTAGTGACTCCCACAAACGCTTTCAGATGCTGACATCGAGCCCATGTCGCTTCCAGATCGGTGTCTCCGGTTTGCTGGGCTCCGGTCTGGCTGAACAGCAAGATGACATCAACGCGTTCAATGCGATTATGATTATCATTATCATTTTTCTAGTCGCCAGGAGTTGTTTATGATTGCTGCCATCAATCCCACCGACAATCGCACAACGGTGCCCGTGACCGTACTGACGGGCTACCTGGGAGCCGGAAAAACGACCTTGTTGAACCGCATCCTCACCCATGAGCATGGCAAGAAGGTGGCGGTGATTGTGAATGAGTTTGGTGAAGTGGGCATCGACAACCAATTGGTGGTGGATGCGGACGAAGAAATTTTTGAGATGAACAACGGCTGCATCTGTTGCACGGTGCGGGGCGACCTGATTCGCATCATTGGCAATTTGATGAAGCGGCGCGACAAGTTTGACCACCTGGTCATCGAAACCACGGGTTTAGCCGATCCGGCCCCGGTGATTCAAACCTTTTTTGTCGATGATGAGGTGCAAACCCAAGCCCAGCTAGATGCGGTGGTGACGGTGGTGGATGCGCGCCATATTTGGCAGCATTGGGAGGCGGATGAAGCCGTGGAGCAAATTGCCTTTGCCGACGTGATTTTGCTGAACAAGATTGACCTGGTGACGGCAGCGGAGCTGGCAGAGCTGGAGCAGCGGATTCGAGGCATGAATGCGATCGCCAAAATCCACCGCACCCGCGACGCCAAAATTGAGATGGATACCCTGCTGGGGGTGAATGCCTTTGATTTGAATAATGCGCTCCAAATTGATCCAGACTTTCTCAACGAAACGGCCCACGAACATGACGAAACCGTCGGGTCCATTGCCCTAGTTGAGTCGGGTGAACTGGATGGTGCAAAACTTGATACCTGGCTTGGCGAACTCTTGCGCGATCGCGGCCCCGATATTTTTCGCATGAAAGGCATTCTCAACATGGCCGGAGAGGACAATCGCTTCGTTTTTCAGGGCATTCACATGTTGTTCGATGGTCGCCAGGATCGCCCCTGGAAACCGGACGAACCCCGCAAAAACGAGCTGGTCTTCATCGGTCGTAACCTAGAGCAAATGAATCTGGCCGAGAGCTTTCGAGCTTGTTTGGTCAGCCAATGAGCATAAAGTGGAACGATTTAAAAAAAAACGAGAGTTCGGAATTCGGAATTTTAAGTTCGGAATGCAGTTGCCTTCTGACTTCCACATTCCGAACTCCGAACTTGAAATGCTGGATTTCGTGTGAATTTCGACCTTTAGAAGCTGCTGCTCCCCGCGCTTATGCCTAGCACCAAGACCCGGACCCTATTTAAACCCCTGCTGCATCAGACCCTATCGGACTATGTGACGGCGATCGCCTGGTCGCCTGACGGCACCTGGCTGGCCGCCTGTTCTGCCGCTGGGGAAGTGGTGCGGTACGACGCCAAGACGGGTGAAACGACCGTATTGCAGCAAGCCCAGGGAGAGTCGGTGGATGCCCTGGCGATATCCGCCGATGGCGCATTTCTGGCGGCGGGTGGGCAGTCAGGAACGGTGTGGATCTGGCGATGGGATGGCAGCAGGTTTACTCGGGTCACGGCTTTGGAGCATCCCCGCACCTGGATCGATCGCCTGCAATGGAACCCCTGCCATCCCGAACTGGCCTTTAGTCTGGGGCGCTATGTCCAGGTCTGGGATGCCACGACTCAATCGGTGATCACGACCCTGAACTTCGAGGCTTCTTCGGTGCTGGATCTGGCGTGGCACCCCCAAGGCGATCGCCTCTCCGTTGCAGGTAATCAGACGATCAAAACCTGGCGACGACAAGCTTGGGAGGATGACCCAACGGAGCAGGAACTTGGGGGCACAAGTGGGGCGATCGCCTGGTCCTTGGATGGCGCTTACCTGGCCTCTGGCAACAACGATCGCTCAGTACTGGTGTGGGCCAACGACAATCCTTATCCCTGGCGGATGCGGGGTTTTCCAGGAAAAGTTCGACAGTTGGCCTGGTCCATGGCCAAAACGGCAACGCCCCTGCTGGCCTCTATCAGTGGTGAGGGCGTTGTCGTCTGGACCAAAGATCCCGATGCATCGGTCGGCTGGCATCCCCAAGTGTTGGAGAAGCATCAGGGCATTGTGCGGGCGATCGCCTTTCAACCCCGGTCGCTACTCCTGGCCTCCGCTGCTGACGATGGCGAGCTCTGCCTCTGGCGCAAAGGGGGTCGCCTCGCCCAGATCCTGCAGGGCGCACCCGGTGGATTCTCCTGTCTGACCTGGCATCCCCAAGGGGGGGCGATCGCCGCTGGCGGCTGTGGAGGGGAAGTGCTGATGTGGACAGAGACAGCGCAAGGTAAAGGGTTTGGCTGATTTTTAAAGCTGATTTTTAAAAGAGAGGCGCTTTATTCCTTCTGAGCTATAAAATAGCCGATATCCGGTAGTCGGCTGTCAAGCTGATTGCGGCTCCTGGCCGTAATGTAGGTCAGGCCTCTATCCCAGTTGCCAGTCCAGTTAGGACAAGACTGCGACCCACTTTGCTTATGCGCTAAGGGGTTCGCCGACAGTTCTGAACTGCAGGCTAAAACAACTGCCCTGGTGGGGTTGGCTATCAACCGTGATTTGAATCCCATGGCGCTGCGCGATCGCCCGGGCAATGGCCAGCCCTAACCCAGTGCCCCCCGTTTTGCGAGAGCGATCGCTGTTTACCCGATAAAACCGTTCAAAAATGCGGCGGTGTTCTTCCGCAAGAATGCCAATTCCCGTGTCTTTGACGGCAATGGTGGCGATGCGATCTTGCGCCGCCAAACTCACCACGACTGCTCCCCCTGGCGGCGTGTATTGAATGGCATTGGCCATCAGGTTAGACATCAGACGATAGAGTTGCGATTCATAGCCCATGACATGGAGTTCAACATCGGGTATCTGGCTGCTGAGGTGAACGTCGGCAGCGGCTGCTAACTCCGCCAATTCTTCAGTCAAGTCAGCAACAATATCGTTCAAGCAGCAGAGCTGGGTTGGCCTTGCCGTGGTGTCTTGCTCCAGACTGGTGAGCAGGAGCAGATCGGCCACCAGTTGACTGAGGCGGCGACCCTGACGCTCAACGGTGTGGAGTAGCGGCGGCACCTGTTCTGTTTGCTCAGTTGGCAATCGGAAAATGGCTTCAATGGTGGCGAGGAGACTGGCCAGGGGAGATCGCAACTCATGGGCAACGTTAGCTGTGAACTGCTGCTGCCGTTGGTAGGACTGGTAGATGGGCCGCATTGCCAGACCAGAGAGCCACCAGCTCGAAACCGCAATTAGTCCTAAGGCGAGGGGAAAGCTGCCGAGCAAAATCCATTGCAACCGCTGCAACTCCGCATCAAAGGCAGCTAAGGTACGCCCCACCTGCAAATAGCCCCAGGAGGGATGCTCGTGGGGCGCTTCACCAGGGGCATGGGTGTGCGGCGCACCATGCAGGATAGTGGTGAACTGTCGATAGCGATCGCCCACATCGGTTTGTAGCGTTTGCCAATCCGTTGGATTTAGGGCGTCAGGCAGCGGTTCGGGCTGATTCGGAGAAAAGGCCAGCAGGTTGCCTTGATTATCGAACAGGCGAATGTAGTAGGTGCTGCGATCGCTAATGCCCAGGGTGTGACGTTGAATTAAGGAAGGATTGGGTTCACAGGGCTGCTCAACAATACATAGGTCGGGCAATATCTGCTGCAATATCTCGGTCGGCGCTGCTGAAGGGGGCAGCATCGGCTCCAGACTGTCGTGGAGGGTGCCCGCCGTGGATTCAATTTCTCGTTCTAGGGCGAGCCAGTTGGATTGCACCAAAGCGCGGGCCATCCCCAAACCTAGCAGGCTTAAAATACCTCCCATCACTAGGGCATACCAGACGGCTAACCGCAGGCGACTGCGGCGAAAGAGCTGCTGGCTATTCATAGCGTGGCCCTGAAGCGATATCCCTGCCCTGGCACTGTTTCGATAGGGCAGTTGCAGTCGTAACGGGCAAACTTGCGGCGCAGCAAGCGAATCTGGGCGGCGACGACGTTGCTCACCGGTTCTTCGTCAATGTCCCACAGTTGAGAACGCAGCTTGCTACCGGGGATGATGCGATCGCAATTCTCCATCAGGTAAGTCAATACTTGAAACTCTTTCAGGGTGAGGGGAATCTCTAAGGTGGGCTGATCGGGCCGTTCAACCCATAGCCGGGTATTGGCATCATCCAGGGTGAAGGCTCCGACAGTTAATTGCTGGGGTTTAAGCTGGGGCGATCGTCGCTGTAGTGCCCGTAATCGGGCCAGAAGTTCCTCCATTACGAAGGGCTTGACCAGGTAATCATCGGCCCCGGCATCCAGGCCAGTAATGCGATTTTCCGGTTGTCCTAATGCCGTCAGGATGAGTACGGGTAAAGGATTTTGGCGGGCTCTGAGTCGCTGGCATAGCTCTAGTCCAGAGAGTTCCGGCAGCAGCCAGTCAAAAATGGCCACGGTGTAGTCGGTCCACTGGCTTTCTAAGCAGTGCCATGCCTGGGCTCCATCGGTGACCCAGTCCACCACATATTTTTCACCGATCAGAACTTGCTTGATAGCGAGCCCCAAGTCTTCCTCGTCTTCTACCAGCAGAACGCGCATGGCACTGTTATCGCTTCGAGGCTGATCCTACCGAAGCTCCTGCCATTTCATCTGGATTTCACCTACACCATGGCACTCTGTTGAAGATTTCGCTTCGCGCTGAGGAAGTTGCCATGAAATGCTTGTCCCTATTGAATTCGGTGCTGGCCTTGAGCCTGACCCTAAGCGCACCCGCTGCCCTGGCCCATGTCGGTCATGGCGATGAGTTTCAGGCTGAAGGGGGCGTAGACCGGGTTGAGGTCAATGCCGAGACGGATCCGCTACTCGGTATTCAAGTTGCCCCCATTGAACCGGCTGCCGATGGCAGCGGTGCGGTCATGATTCCGGTGACGGCCCTGGTGGAAGATGGCGATCGCCAACTGGTATTTGTACTGTACGAAAACTTCTATGAGCCCGTGCCCGTTACGACGGGAGCCACGACCGGCGAAATGGTCGAAATTCTTGAGGGGTTGTCGGTGGGTGAGCAGCTAGTGACTCAGGGTAGCTTGTCGCTCTATGCCGAGTCTCGCAAGACCCAAACGGCTGAAGCTGAACCGGAAACGGCTGAAACAGCGACGAGTGAAGTTCCTGCTGAAGCGCCTGCGGGAGAGGTCACCGAGACGGAAACGGGCGTAGCTGAGGAAACGGCTGACACAACTGAGGCATCCGGTGGCCTGCCGAGGGTGTTATTGGCGGTGTTGGGCGGCGGCGTTGGGTTAGCCGTTGGAGCCGTCGTTTTGACGCGCAAAAAGTAACGCCTCCGCCCCAAAAACGGCCATATCCAGCCAGCAGTAGGACTTCTCGGTAGATGCTGAACGCAGTTCTCAATCAAATTCTCAAAAATTCCATTGCCCAGCGCTGGTTTATCGTGGCAGGGGCGATCGCCGTCACGATTTGGGGCGTCTTCAGCATCACCCAAATGCCGCTAGACGTGTTTCCGCCCTTTGCGCCGCCTCAAGTGGATGTGCAAGTAGAAGCGGTGGGGCTGGCTCCTGAAGAAGTGGAAACCCAGATTACCGTACCCATCGAAAGTGCGGTGAACGGCCTACCGGGAGTGACAACAGTGCGCTCTTCCTCCAAAGTTGGCCTATCCATGGTCAGCGTGGTGTTTGACCAAGATGCCGACATTTACCAGGCCCGACAGGCGGTAACCGAACGACTGCAACAGGTCACCAACCAACTGCCGGAAACGGCCCACCCACCGGAAATTTCGCCCCTGGTGTCGCCGTTGGGCACGGTTTTGCAATATGCCTTCATCGTGGATGGGCAAGGTCAGACCGACCTGATGGCGCTGCGCCGTCTGGTGGATGTCACCTTGAAGAACCAGATTCTTTCAGTCCCAGGCGTTTCCCAAGTCACGGTTTACGGCGGCGATGAGCGGCAGGAGCAGGTGCTGATCGACCCGGCGAAACTGCGAGATCTGAACGTCTCCCTCAACGAAGTCACGGCGGCGGCGGCGGGAGCGAACTCCAGTGCCCCCGGTGGGTTCCTGATTGGCGGCGGTCAAGAACTGCTGGTGCGCGGCCTCGGTCAGATGCAGTCCATTACCGACTTGCAGCAGTCCGTGGTGAAGGTGCAGGACGGTCAGCCGATTTTGCTGCGGGATGTGGCAACGGTGCAGACCGGGGCGGCCCTGAAGCGGGGGGATGCCAGTTTGAATGGCCAACCTGCGGTGGTGCTGATGATCAACAAGCAGCCGGAGGTGGATACCCCCACTGTCACCGATGCGGTGGAAGCGGCGATCGCCCAACTCCAATCCACCTTCCCCCCCGACGTGCAGGTGACCCGCACCTTCCGGCAGGCCAACTTCATCGACGCCGCCATTCGCAATGTCAGCGGTTCGCTGCTTCAGGGCGTGGTGATTGTGTCGGTAATCCTGCTGCTGTTCTTGATGAACTGGCGCACTGCAATCATTACCCTCAGCGCCATTCCGCTGTCACTGTTGATTGGCCTGCTGTTTATGAAAGCGGTGGGCCTGGGCATCAACACCATGACCCTGGGCGGTCTGGTGGTGGCGATCGGCTCGGTGGTGGATGACGCGATTGTGGATATGGAGAACTGCTATCGCGGCCTGCGCACCAACCAGGCCCAGGACAAGCCCAAATCGCCTTTCCAGGTGGTGTTTGACACCTCGGTGCAGGTGCGACTAGCGGTGATTTTCTCGACGGTGATTATTGTCGTCGTGTTTGCCCCCATCTTCAGCCTGACTGGCGTGGAGGGGCGCATCTTTGCCCCCATGGGACTGGCCTATCTGTTCTCCATCCTGGCTTCGACGCTGGTGGCGATGACGCTCTCTCCGGCCCTCTGCACGATTTTGCTTGCGAATCAGAATCTGCCTCAGGAAGGCACTTTTGTTTCACGCTTGGCCGAACGGCTCTATCGTCCGTTGCTGGGACTGTCCATGCGGACACCGCAGCTGATTCTTGCTGTAGCGCTGGCTGCTCTGGTGGCAACGGCGGCGATTGTGCCCTCCTTAGGGCGGGTCTTTCTGCCGGAGTTCCAGGAGAAATCTTTGGTGAACTCGATGGTGCTGTTTCCTGGCATTTCCCTGGACATCACCATGGGCGCAGGCAAGGCCCTAGCCAACGCCCTTCAAGACAACCCGCTCTACGAGTGGGTGCAGGTGCGGGCCGGGCGGGCCCCTGGGGATGCCGACGGGGCGGGGGTGAACATGGCCCACGTTGACATTGAACTCAGTGACGTCGCCCTCAAAGACCGCGAAGCAGCGGTTCAACAACTACGGGAGGCGTTCCTGGAACTGCCGGGGGTTGCGCCCAATATCGGCGGGTTTATCTCCCACCGCATGGATGAGGTGTTGTCGGGGGTGAGGAGTGCGATCGCCATCAAAATCTTTGGCTCTGACCTGGCGGAGCTGCGCAGCATCGGTGAACAAGTGCGCGATCAGATCGAACCAATTGCGGGAGTAGTGGACTTGCAGTTGGAGCCCCAACTCCCCATCCGTCAGGTGCAGATTCAGTACGACCGGGAAGCCGCAGCGGCTTATGGCCTGACGATGGCCCAGATTTCCACCGTGGTGGAAACGGCCCTGAATGGTCGCACCGTCTCTCAGGTGCCGGAAGATCAGCAGTTGGTGGACATTGTGGTTTCCCTGCCAGAATCGGCCCGCAACAGTCTCGATGCCATCAGTGCAATTCCGATTGCCAACCCGACAGGAGATCTGATTTCTCTGGGAGACGTAGCCGAGGTGGGCTATGGCATGGGGGCGAACGTGGTGAACCGGGAAGATGTGTCTCGCCTGATTGTGGTATCGGCAAATGTGGCCGATCGCGATTTGGGCAGCGTTGTCGGGGATATTCAGGCCCAGATTCAGCAAAACGTGCAACTGCCCAACGGCTACTTTATCCAGTACGGCGGCCAGTTTGAGGCGGAGCAAAACGCCACGAACAACCTGCTGGTGTACAGCATCCTGGCGGCGATCGCCATTGCGGTGCTGATGTTCTTTTCAGTCAAGTCACTACCGGCGACGGTGGCGATCATGATCAACCTCCCCCTGGCCCTGGTGGGGGGGATTATCTCCATTCTGTTCACGGGCGGGGTGATGTCGGTGGCGTCCCTGATCGGCTTTATCACCCTATTTGGGGTGGCCGTGCGCAATGGGTTATTGCTGGTGGATAACTACAACCGCAAGTTTGCGGAGGGGTTGCCGTTGCAAAAAGCAGTGTTCCACGGCTCTCTGGAGCGGGTGAATGCGATTCTGATGACGGCGCTGACTTCGGCATTGGGGATGTTGCCCTTGGCGATCGCCAGCGGTGCGGGCAATGAAATCTTGCAGCCGTTAGCGATTGTGGTGTTGGGGGGGTTGTTCACCTCTACTGCTCTGACGCTATTGGTGATTCCGGCCCTCTATGCGCGGTTTGGTCGCTGGTTTATGCCCAACCCCCAAAAGGCGGCTCTGCAAGCGTCGGTTTTGAGTCATAGCGCCCCCCGATCGACGATAACCGATGAACCGTAGCGCCTCGTAGAGCCGGACAGCAATCTCGTCACCAGGTCACCGGCATTCCTCATTTGAGGGGCAGTTTGGAGAGTGATGAATACATGGTTTTAGCCCGGTCACCGGCGGTTTTCTGAAGGGGGGCACCGCCGTGCACTCGGCTTAAATTAAGAGGCGATCGCGCGTGCAGTGGGCATCATCGCCGCTAGCAGTAAAATCCCGAGTTGTATAGCCACAATGCTAGGGCCAGAGGGGAGGTCAAACAGGGCAAACAGAAGCAGTTCTATCACGCGGGAACTTCAGCCGCAATAGCCATGATGGCCAGGAAGGTGGACAACAAATGAGTCTACATCCCCAAGGCGGGGCGATCGCCGCTGGCGGCAGCCGAGGGGAAGTGCTGATGTGGACGGAGGCCACCCAAGGCAAAGGGTTAGCTGATTTTGAATTGCCACTTACGTCTGACCGTGCGCATTCACGACCCAATCTGCATTCCCTTTCGGGGGGGTTGGGGGCCAGCCCCCAATTCCGACTTCCGGTTTTAGTTTCTTCTATTGTTGAAGGGCAAAAACAATCCTTTAAGAGGCTGTTTGAAAAGTTCTCTGGACTTCGTTTGACGACATCGATCACCCAAATCGAACAACGGTAGCATAAGGGATTCAGACATCCTACGGATTGACGGCGGTATTGCCTAACACTGGTTTACCCCCTTTCCAAACAGCCTCTAAGGGCTGGATTCTGGCTCCTGCATTCTTCCTTAGAGTGTTCCAACTAATTCCTTATCCAGATTTCTGAAATACTGATGGCACGCTTAATACCAGACTGGGTCATGTTGAGTAAAATCAGGATGATTTTTTAGGTGGAATACTCTTAGGGAAAAGTAACCGTCCCCTGAGCGGAGTCGAAGGGGACTTGTTCGGGAGATCTGGCTTCGACTCCGCTCAGCCAGCGTAATGTGTGGGACGGTTACTAGGGAAAACCACCTGCTTTAAATTGATAGCCTTTATTCGCTCTGGACTGAACAGGATTCACAGAGACCGAAGAATTCCAGGGTGTGATAGTAGATTTTGAATCGGTTGGCATGCTGGAGTTGCGCTTCCAATGCCGCCACAGGGCAGGTGTTGAGGGGAAAAGATTGACCACAGTGCAGACAGGTCATGCAGTGGCGATCGTACTGCACCAGACTGTAAAGCGTCGTGCCCGCCAGGGTGATCCGATGCTGAATCAGGCCTGATTTTTGGAGGGCATCGAGGGAGCGATAAACCGTCGCCAAACCAATGGAATGCTGGGGTCGCATTGCATTGTGAAGCACCTGGGCCGACAACGGTTGACGATGCCGTTGCAAAGCGGCCAGCACAGCTTTTTGGGCGGGGGTGCGGCGGGTTGAGGGGGC
>CAYGVA010000073.1:0-17675 GCA_964353225.1 uncultured Leptolyngbya sp. | reverse complement strand
GCCGGACCCGCCTGAGGACGCGGAGCCTGCCGCTGATCATCCAGCGCCTTCATCGATAACCCAATCCGCTTCAGCTTCTCATCCACCTCCAGCACCCGTACCTTCACCACCTGCCCCACCTTCACCACCAACTTCGGATCACTCACAAAGTGGTTCGCCAATTGCGACACATGCACCAGCCCATCCTGATGCACCCCAATATCCACAAACGCGCCAAAGTTCGCCACATTGGTGACCACCCCCTCCAGCGTCATCCCCGTTTGTAGATCCCCCATGGTTTGAATGTCATCGCGGAACTGGGCCGACACGAATTGGGCACGGGGGTCACGACCCGGTTTTTCCAGCTCTTGCAAAATGTCCCGCAGAGTCGGTTCGCCCACGGTGTCAGTGACATAGCGGTTCACCTCAATCCGGTTCAGATCCAGCGACTGCAACACCTTCACGTCCTTCGCCGCCGCCGCTAACGTCACCCCCAGATCCTTCAGCATGGTTTTGACCAGACCATAGCTTTCTGGGTGAACCGCCGTGTTGTCCAACGGGTTGTCGCCATTGCGAATGCGCAAAAAGCCCGCCGCCTGCTCAAAGGCTTTGGGACCCAGCTTTGGCACCTTGCGGAGGGTTTTGCGATCGCGAAACGCCCCCTGTTCATTCCGATAGGCGACGATATTGTTGGCGATCGCGGGGCTGATGCCCGACACATAGGTCAGCAACTCCTGGGAGGCGGTATTCAGATCCACCCCCACATAGTTGACGCAGCTTTCCACCGTGTCCGCCAGCTTTTGCTTCAGGCGCTTTTGGTCCACATCGTGCTGGTATTGCCCCACCCCGATGGATTTCGGGTCAATCTTCACCAGCTCCGCCAAGGGATCTTGCAGGCGACGGCCAATGCTGATCGCCCCCCGCACCGTCACGTCTAGCTCAGGGAATTCAGCGATCGCCACTTCACTCGCGGAGTACACCGAGGCCCCTGCCTCGTTCACCATCACCTTGATGGGGATTTTCGGTAAAGGCTTGACCGCCTCCGTTACAAAGGCTTCGGTCTCCCGACCAGCGGTGCCATTGCCGATCGCAATCAGCTCAATGTTATGGGTCTGGATCAGGTGCCGCAGGGTTTGGGCCGCCTTCTCCCGCTGGGCCACCGCCTGGTGGGGAAAGATCGCCTGGTAATGCAAAAACTGGCCGGTGGGGTCAATCACCGCCACCTTGCAACCGGTACGAAAGCCGGGATCAATCGCCAGGGTGGGCTTCATGCCAGCGGGGGGCGACAGCAGTAAGTCCCGCAGATTGGTCTCAAAGGTTTGGATCGATTCCCCATCCGCCCAAGCCTTTTTCTCAGCAATCACCCCGTTAATCAACGAGGTTTTCATCAACCGAGCAAAGGCATCTTGGATTAGGGCGCGATAGAAGGCCCGCAGCTCCGGGTGGCGGGTGCGGATCACCTGGGATTCTAAATAATGGAGCACCTGATCGAGATCAAAGCTCAGCTCTAGGGAAAGAATGCTTTCCCGCTGCCCCCGCAACAGGGCCAGCAGATTGTGGGGAGCCACCTGGCGCACGGGGGTTTCGTAGTTGCGGTACAGCTCAAACTTGGTGCTGCCTTCGGGGATGTCGGCTTTGATGCGGGAGCGAAAGGAGCCGGACTTGAGCAAATGGCTGCGTACCCAGGCCCGTAACTCCGCCTGTTCCGCCACCGCTTCCGCCAAGATGTCGGCAGCGCCTTGCAGGGCAGCGGCCACGTCGGTCACGTCGGCATCTGTGTTGACGTACTTCGCCGCCCCGCCCGGTAAGTCCACATCCCTTTGCTGGGGCTGGTTTTGGCTGGCAATCCAGTCCGCCAAGGGACCCAGCCCCTTATCTCTGGCGATGGTGGCGCGGGTGCGGCGCTTGGTTTTATAGGGCAGGTAGAGGTCTTCGAGTTCGGTCTTTTGCAGACAGGCGTCGATCTTGGCCTTGAGGGCGTCGGTGAGTTTGCCCTGGTCAGTAATGGCTTTGAGGATGGTTTGCTTGCGATCGTCCAGCTCACTCAAATATTGGTGCCGCTCTTGGAGCGATCTCAACTGCACCTCATCCATGCCCCCGGTGCGCTCTTTGCGGTAGCGGGCAATAAACGGCACCGTCGCCCCTTCTGCAAACAGCTCTAGGGCGCTGGTGATATCAACAACCGGCAGAGACAGTTCTTGGGCAAGGAGGCGAATCAGGTCGGCCATGCGATCGGTGGAGATATGCGGCTAGGGCTTGCAGTCTAGCACTGGCGCGATCAAAGCTCGATTCTGATCATTGTCAAAAAATGGTTTCCTAGTTGACTGACAAAACCCTTGAAATGCTTATGCTGTCGTAGGTTGAGTGGCTCAGTGATGCAGAAAACTTTTCCCAGTCTCAAATGAGACTGTGGATATAGACAAAATAAAGGCTGAAACCCATTGCCTACGTGGGAATGTGCGACAAAACCTCAAAATCAGTTTTTATGAGAATCCTTGATTGACAAGGGTTTCAGGAGTTTTCTGCATCACCAAGCATCCACTCAAGGAAGCAGTCGTAGCATGCCTGTCCGTTTCAGAGAACCCACCCATCGTTAGTGACGGCGGGATAAACGCTGATTTTTTGCTTGTCTCTGGACTCAAAGGTGACGACGCCATCAACACCAGGCAAAACAGGGTGTCGTCCTTATCTGCTGCGATGGGTTCGGCGGTTGCAGGTGCGATCGCTTATCGTAACCGTACCTGCATCATCAGCGGCAGATGGTCGGATGCAGTGCCAGCGGAAGTCAGCACCTGGGTGTCTAAGACCTCCAGGGTGACGGGGGTATAAAAGCCATAGTCCAGCTTGTACTGGGGTTGATGTGAGGGAAAGGTGAACTGTCCCGGCGCGATCAATGCATCCACGGGCACCACCGGCGCAAACACCCCAGAGGCCAGCAGGGTTTGAATTGTAAACGGCTCCCCTTCCTCCGGTCGATTGAGAGCGCTGTTGAAGTCCCCCAGCAGCACCACGGGATAATCCTCGGCGTAGGTTTCGGCTAGTGCTAAAACATATTGGGTCTGTTTTTGACGAGTGGGGTGATCAAAGGCTTCTAAATGCACATTGATCACCACCAGGGTTTGCCCCCCCACCGCAAGCGCTGCCACCTGGGCCAGACGGTCGAGATAAAAAGCGTTGTAGAGCCAATGGTTGCCTGCCACCCGCTCTAATACATGGCGCTCATGGTTTTGGATGGGGAATCGACTGAGGATCGCCTGCCCCGATAGGGTCCGTCCAAACTGCTGGGTCAACGGCCAGTAGGGGAAAGGCACGTAGCGCTTGTCCCAATTGATGGCGATCGCCCTATTCGCCAACCCCAACCCCTGGGCCAACGCCAACCCCTGATTGACCCCGTAGGAGCGGTGGGCATCGAGATCCACCTCTTGCACAGCGACAATGTCTGGGTTAATGGCTTTTAGGGCCGCGATCGCCCCAGCCTGATTGGCGTCAAAGCTGGCTGGGGAGGCAGATACCTCAACATCGCTCTCTAGGGCAGCATTGGCTAATCCTGATAAGTAGCCAATGTTATAAGACACCACGGTGAGGGTCTGATCCTCCGTCGCAAGGGTCGGTTCCCCGTCGGTCACCACCTCGGCATAGCGACCCTCGGGATATCGCCCGGAGCTGGCCCACAGGACAAACAAGCCTAAGATCGCGGCACTGCCACCGATCAACATGATTGCGGCTCGAATTATGATCGCTGCCTTCATGGTTAAAACCCGTTGTTTTTGCTTGGGCTCAAGGGCTGAATTTAGCCTCTAACAAACAACCTAAATCAATTGCTCGTGATATGGGTGCCTAGTTTCTCCCAAAGCAGTTTTGACGCCCAAGATATCTTGGTTAAACGAAATACCTTGAATGGAAGACCATACCGGTCTGGGCTCCGAAGTGTTCTAGCCAGTTGAAACCTCAAGTTTTGCACTACAGCCATTCCGGTTGCCCACCCCACCCCCTAGGGTCGGTTGCTCTAAAGGAAGAAAAACTGTCTTTGTTCAAACCGGTCAGCTAAGACGAAGATTTCGGTGAACAGTGAACCGTTTCTACCGGGGGCGTTTGGATTGCCCCCAGACCCCCGCTGCGCACGTCCTGCGGCCTACCACTAGGACGCACCGCCGTCCTGGACCTCGCGGACAGTGTTACTAGCTGTGCCGTTGCAACGATCGCTTCGTAGAGATTTTCGTGACAGCCGTTCAACATGGCCGCGAGGTTTAACGGGGCTCGTAGGGCCGTAACCGTCCCCTGAGCGGAGTCGAAGGGGACTTCTTCGGGAGATCTGGCTTCGACTCCGCCCAGCCAGCGTGATGTGTGGGACGGTTACCGTAGGGCCTATCAGCTTCTTCCCTATATAAATGCATCAACCCTACCCCCACCCCTTCTGCCAGTTCTAAAGGCCTGGGTTGGGAACTTAAGCGCAACGTGCTGCCGTCATTTCCTGACACAATGGATTCGATATTGCCGGAGATCACCCGATGCGACTCACCCCTTGGCTCCTCACTGGCCTGATCACCGGAACCTTGATCAGTACGCTGACGCCTCATCCCCGTTTTACCCCGATCGCGACGGCCCAAGATGATACCGCCGAAGAACGCCGACCCGCTGGGACTCCGCCACCCTTACCCGCAGGCTTCAAAATCTATACCCTCCCCGGTAGTTTCTCAATCCAAGTGCCCGAAGCCTGGGTCGCTACTGGTTCAGAGGCCGATCGCTACGCCGTCATTACCAACTTCGCCAGCGATCTCGACCGCGCGCCCCAACCCAGCGACATCAAAACCGAAGTCTGGTTCACCTCAGAAACCGCCGACACCGCCGTTAACCAATCCATCCAAGCCATTATTGACAATGGCTATGCCGTCAACCGCTACCGACAGGTCGATGTCAGCGAACTCCGGGCGCTGCGTTTGTGGTTGGTCGAACTGCCCCTCGACTACCCCAACCAACTCATCACCTACATCGGTTACGGCACCTACGGCACTGCCATCCTCATCACCCACTATCAAACCCGCGACGACGAAACTACGGCCCTTGCCGAGCAAATCCACGATTCCTTTAGCCTGTTGTTTCGGTAAGAACGCTTTGGGGTGAGGCGACCGATATACAGTGGGCAAAGGTAGTAGACGGCGAAAGCAGGTGACAGCATTAGCAGAGACAGGGGCGTCGATGGCAACGGTTTTGGTGGTGGTCCATCAAGAAACCTCAAATCCGGGGCTGGTCGGTCAAAAATTAGCCGCACGGGGCTATCAACTCGATATTCGCTGTCCGGCCCTCGGTGATGCCCTACCCACGACTTTGGTGAATCATGCCGCCACCATCGTGTTTGGGGGGCCGATGAGTGCTAACGATGACAACACCCTGTCCTTTATTCACCAAGAGCTACAGTGGATTCCGATGGCACTCGCTTCGGGTAAACCGTATCTGGGCATTTGCCTGGGGGCGCAACTCTTGGCGCGGGTACTCGGTGCAACGGTAGCTCCCCATCCAGAGGGGCTGCGGGAAATTGGCTATTATCCGATCTCCCCCACCCGCAAGGGGTGCGATCGCTTTCCCCATCCCATGCAGGTTTATCAATGGCATGGTGAAGGGTTCGAATTGCCGACCGGAGCCATTGACCTAGCCCAGGGCCAAAACTTTACCCACCAAGCCTATTGCTATGGCGATACCGCCTATGGCTTACAATTCCACCCAGAAATGACCCCCACCCTAATTGACGAGTGGACCCTGCGCGGGGCCGAGCAACTCACCCACTGCGGAGCTTACCCACGGGCGCAACAGTTGGCGCAACATCAGCAATTTGGAGCCGCCATCAACCAATGGCTAGAGGGCTTTCTCGATCAATGGCTGAGGACCGCCCCCTGGACAGAACGGATTTCGGCATAGGTTGTGGAAAACGTCTAAACCTGTGGAAAAACTGGGGAAATTCTGGGGAAAACCAGGGAAAATTGGGGAGAACGAGGAAAAAATTGTGCCCATTGGGATTTTAGGAACCGGGTTAATGGGGGCTCCCATGGCCCTCAGACTCCAGGAGAGTGGCCATGAAGTGGTGGTTTATAATCGCAGCCCGGAGCGTCTCGTGCCCTTAATTGCTGCCGGTCTCACCGCTGTCGATTCACCCGCTGATTTACTGGCCCGCTGCAACCTGGTGATCACCATGGTGTCTGATGCAGCCGCGATCGCCCAGACCCTTTTGAGTGAGCCTGCGAAAACTCACCTGAGCGATCGCACCCTGCTACAAATGGGCACCATTGCCCCCCAAGAAAGCCGTGATCTCGCCCAGCACATTGCCGTAGCGGGTGGGCAATACCTAGAAGCCCCGGTCTTGGGCAGCATTCCCCAGGTCAAAACCGGCAGCTTAATTGTGATGGTCGGGGCCACGCCAGAACAGTTTCAACGGTGGCGGCCCCTATTGACCTGCTTTAGCCCCGATCCGATTCACTTGGGGGCTGTGGGCGCTGCCGCCACCGTCAAACTGGCCATGAACCAGCTAATTGGCTCCCTCACCACCGCCTTTAGTCTCAGTCTGGCCCTCGTCCAACGGGAAGGGCTGGAGGTGGAACCGTTCATGGAGATCGTCCGACAGAGCGCCCTTTATGCCCCCACCTTTGATAAAAAGCTCCAGCGCATGGTGACCCAGGATTTTAGCAATCCCAACTTTCCTACCAAGCATCTGCTCAAGGACATGCGCCTGTTTACCCAGGTTGCTGCCACCCTCGGGTTAGATGCCAGCGTGGTCAAAGCCGTCGCCCAAGTTGCGCAGCACACGGTCGAAGCCGGGGCTGGGGATGCCGACTACTCAGCGGTATACGGCACCATCAATCCGACGGTAGGGGGCTAAGAGCGCCCTATGGAGCAGGTTTTCACCCTAGCCCCAAAAGGCATGAATGCATCCAAATTATTGGGTTGAGCAGGGCACAATAGAGATAGGATTACTGCTTTTAATCCATCAATAAACTGCCAACCAACCGTTCAAGTTGATGAAATTTCCCGGGTTCAGGGGCGATTTTTCTGAATACATGAACTTAGCTGAACTTTCTCGCATGGTCGGTTTCTCAGCCCTAAGCCATGATAAATACATTCAATACATGGATTAGAAAGCGTAGCCTGCTCAGTTCAGTGGGCCACAGTCAATACATATCATCATTAGGAGAGAAACCCAGTCATGGGAGGGCATTGCGGCTATCAGAACAAATATTGGATGCTTCTGTTGTTAGGATTTGGACTCGTCGGCTGTCCCGAATCCTTAGACACAGGCTATGGCATCCCGACCCCCTCAGCAGTGCCAGTGGTGGAATCAGCCACACCCGCCACCGATACGGCCCTTCAGGTTACCTCTGCGGTGTCTTACGACATCTGTGCGGACCTAGCCAGTTGGGCGCGCCCCGAGCTGGAGATGCAACAACAAACCCTGCTGAGCAACCCCCGCTATAGCAGTGACCTCGGGCAAGAACCCCTCACGACCCTATCTGAACGGTTTTGGACCCAGCCGGTGATTACCTTCACCACCTATGGGTTAAGCGCGCGGTTAGAACCCATGAACCTGAGCGGAGTATGGACAGCCACGGCTCAAATCGAACCTTGCTACGGGGGCGATCGCCCCATCGCAATCAACCAAGGTGATTGGGCAGAAGTCTGGATCATCGGCCATCGCCTATCGGGGATTGAATGGTCCGATGGACAATACCGGCTGACGGTAGAGCCAACCCCCAAAGGGCTACAGGTGGTGCAGTTTGAGCGCCAAGAGAGCCAAACCCCCCTGGCCCTCGTTGCGGTCACCCCTGAGGGAGCGATCGTGCCCTCTATCTCTGGGGATTGGTAAGGCGATGTCGGGCAATGAATATACGAGGGTTGGGCGCGAAAACCGCTCCCCTACGGAGGGGCGTCAAGGGTAGGGGGCAGGTCTCCTGACCCCATACAGGATTGGGATGGCAGACTGTTTTGTCAGTGTATTAGCCATAACCCCGACAGCTGGTAGTTTTAGTTAAACCCTTGCATACACAAAGTCCCTAGGATCCAATACATCCTAGGGACTTTGCGCCAAGCAATAGAATTGTGGTCAACCTAGAGCGCCGGAGGAGGGGTGAGCCAGCCCGCACTCAAGATCACCGTGAGTCCCATAAACAGCACTGTCAGGGTCCAAGTAGCGCGATTGAGCGTGATTTCGGCACTCTTCGTACTGGTAAACATTTGGGCTTGACCGCCAAGGGCTCCCAGTCCGTCCCCCTTAGGGCTGTGCAGGATCACCAAGATCGTTAGCCCTAGGGCTGAGACGGTCCAGATAATGTTGAGTAGGGTAGTAAGCGTCATCGGGGCAATGGTGTCAGTTCTGTAGGGTTGGTGCCCAGCCATGGGCGAACCAATGGTGCCAAGGCACAGCTGATCATAGCACTTCAGTTCATCAAGGTTGGGCTGCTGTCCTAGCGGCTCAGCCGAACTGGGGTCCGATTCGCCTTTACCTCAATTTCGATGGGCACCACCATCGATTTACCCGTCATTTCTTCAGGTTGAGGCAGCTTGAGAATATCGAGGATGGTGGGCGCAATGTCAGCCAGCCGACCGTCTTCTCGAAGGGCAACGTCAGTGCCATAACCAGGCACCTTCAGCTTCTCGCCCTCTACCAAGATGAAAGGCACGGGGTTAGTGGTGTGGGCAGTCCAGGGCTTTTGGTTCTCGTCCCACATATACTCTGCGTTACCGTGATCGGCAATGATGATGGCCGTCCCCCCAGCCCGACTAATGCCCTCTAGTAAGCGACCCAATTGCTGATCGACCGCCTCTAAGGCCACCACCGTCGCATCTAAATTGCCGGTGTGGCCCACCATGTCAGGGTTCGCATAATTAATCACGACCAGCGAGTAGATTTCTTTGGCGATCGCAGCCAGCGCCGTATCGGTGACCTTGGCTGCCGACATGGCTGGCGCATTGTCATAGGTCGCCACCATGGGACTGGGCACCAGCTCCCGATCTTCCCCTTCTAACGGTTCTTCTAGGCCACCATTAAAGAAATAGGTCACATGGGCATATTTCTCGGTTTCAGCCGTGCGGAACTGCTTGAGACCATGGTCCGCAATGACTTCCCCCAGAATGTTGCTCAGGTTTTGGGGGGTAAAGGCCACCTTTACGGGCAAGTTGCTGTCGTACTGGGTCATGGTCGCAAAGGTCAGGGGCGTTACCTGCGATCGCTCAAACCCATCAAAGTTGGGATCCACAAACGCTTGGGTGAGTTGGCGGGCGCGATCGGGCCGGAAGTTGTAGAAAATCACCCCATCTTCAGGGTCTATGGCCCCTGGGGCTAGACGTACCGGCAACACAAATTCATCGGTAATGCCTTCGGCATAGCCGGCCTTCATCACCTCTACCGCCGACAATGCAGTTCCCTCGCCATCTTCGGTCATGACGCGATAGACCTTTTCCACCCGATCCCAACGGTGATCTCGATCCATGGCGTAGTAGCGACCGCTTAGGGTCACCATGCGTCCAAAGTTATGGGTCTCGATATAGTCTTGAATGGCCTGAACCGACTCATGTCCGGAGGTCGGTTTGGTGTCTCGACCATCGGTGATCACATGGATGCATACCTCTGAGATATCCTGGGCCTTGGCCATATCCAGGAGACCAAAGAGGTGATTGAGATGGGAGTGAACCCCTCCATCAGAACAAAGGCCAATCAGGTGCAACTTACTCTGGCGATAGCGCACCGCTTGGCAAACATCCAAGAGCGTTTCATTTTCTTGCAAGCTGCCATCGGCCACAGCATCAGAAATTCTGACCAATTCTTGGGGGACCACCCGCCCAGCCCCAATATTGAGGTGGCCGACCTCAGAGTTACCCATCTGCCCAGCGGGCAACCCCACATCTTTTCCGGCTGTCTGAATCAGGGTATGGGGATACGCAGACCAAAGGCTATCAATGACAGGGGTGTTGGCTGCGGTGACCGCGTTACCGTCCTTGCTTTCTCGATACCCCCAGCCATCTAGGATAACGAGCACCATCGGTGGGACAGGCGCTGGTGTCATATCTAAAAAATCCTTGAACGCTCAGACACACGTTGAGGCAAATCATACCATCCAGGTTTTTCCGCCGTCGCAGGCTGATGGCGGCGGTGCCGTCCGTTGCCTAATTCCAATCAGCCAGGACCTATAATTTCTCTAAAACCCTTGTCAAAAGGGAGATGCAGCCCATTCAATGACAAGCCCATACAACCATCAGACCCAGGATTAAATCTTTCCGTGGGCATCCTGGAGCCCAGGCGTCGATTTTATGAGAATTTTCGTAAATTTTGATGGCATTCGTGAGAAAGCAGATGTGTCTCGGGGCGTATTCTGAAACGGCAAAATGTGGATCGTCATTCCCCCTAAAACCACCAAACCCTTATGAAAGATTGGTTTAAGCCTTTTGCCATCAGCCCATAGACATGGCTATGTCTAGCCGATGTGTAACGGGATCTGGATAAAAATGAGAGTTCAGGGGCAACTCAGCTAATCCGCACGGAAATGACATCCCTGCTACTTATTGGTGCCCTGCTCAGGTGTGCTGGCGATCGCCAAATCATTGATTACCAAAGCCGATGGGGCGTTTGCAGACCAGACTTTGCCTGGGCATGACCCCCTGCGGCAAATTCACCGAGAGGTTCGCTTCAGCCGTTGTAGAGCCGCCGTTTGAAAGGCTTGGCAGTACTGTGGGTGCCCACCCGGAAAAACCACATTGAGCCGCAAGGGATCCTGCTGATCTCTAGGGTCTCCTGGCCCTGCTGTGACCGTGTCTTGTCCCTCTAGGGTCTCAATCTGGAGTGCCCGCCGATTTTTGAGTTCGCCGCCGCTACTGTCTACATAGGTGACGACGTTTTCGCGTCCGAAGGCTTGGCCAATGGCTTGGATTAACCATAGGAAGTTGCGATCGCTGCCCCCCCGTTTCGCCAACGGTTGCCCATCTCCCCCCACGACTACGGTGCTGGTGACCGTATCACCAACCCCGATCAGCACCGGCATCATCGCCGGGTCAAAATGCTCTTGGGCCAACGCTAACAGCGCATTGTGATCGTGGGGTGCTTGCCGCACATTAAAGTCAGCCCCCAACGGATATTCCCCCAGTCGCGCTCCGTAGTAGCGATTGAGCAGCGCCAGGACCCCCGCCTCCTTGATCGCCCCCCGCAGCATGAATTGAAAGTCCGTCGTCCCCGACTCCTCGGCTTGGCTGAGCCAGATCACTTCGCGCCCATCGGCACCCCGCCCATGGTTGGGGGCGTAATGGACAAAGAAGGACTCCCCTAACCCCTGCTGAGCCGACTCATGGCGCAATTGATCCATCAACTGTGCCATGGCCTGCTGGAGGGCGACATAGGTCGTGTGATCCCCCCCTAAAGCTTGATGAAAGGTATTCAGGTTGGCCGTCGGGGAGGCGACATTATCTAAAACAGACGCTTGAATACAGTGCGCTAATGCCTCCCCATTCAGGGAAAGGTCGTGCGCCTGGGCAAAGGCGGTGAGGGCCTCACGGATCCGCTGGGGCACCTGTTTGAGAAAGGTCAATTCAGCCTCGCTCACCCCTGGGTGGGAGACATTGCCCTGGCGATCTTGCCACTGCACCCCCCCCGCCGCTAAGCCGGGCAAATAACGACCGAGCTCAGGTGCATCCGCCGCCGCCCAAGCCTGGTCAACGATGCCGTTAACCCCCCTTAGGCCAATATGTTCGCCATTGGTTAGTACATAAAAATGGCCGTCAAAGGCAGCCGTAGCACCCACATAGGCACAATCAATCTGTCGGTTCAGGGGATCATTCACGAGCCCCATGCAAACCCCGTCTAAATCTTGAATGATCAGCAGATTTTCAGTGGTGGCCAGGTGCTCAACCCAACGCTCATGATTCAACGCGTATTGGGATTGACTGAGGCAAGGGGTCGCTGGAGAAGACATAGGGGAGAAATCGAGGCTGCCGTTCCAGGCTAACAATGTTTAGCCCAGGCACTTAGCCCAGGTGCCGGGCGCGATCGCCTCACTTTTGCCAGGTCTCCCGGCGTAACAACGGATTGACCAAATCGTTGAGCCCTTCTCCCACGAGGGATAACCCTGTCACCATCAGGGTCAGGGCTAAGCCAGGGAACAGGGCTGTCCACCAAATCCCAGTGGGTAGAGCGTCGAGGGCTTGGCGAATATCGGCTCCCCATTCGGGCGTTTGCTCGGGTAAACCCAAGCCCAAAAAGCCGAGGCCCCCCAAAATCAAAATCGCATCGGCGGCATTTAAGGTAAACAGCACCGGCACACTCTGCACCACATTCAAAAACAGGTACCGGCTCAGCACGGTCCAGGTGGAGGCTCCCATGGCCTGAGCCGCCTCGATAAAGAGCTCCGTTTTGACGCTGACCGTGTGGTTACGCACCACCCGATAGTACTGGGGCACATAGGCAATGCTGAGGGCGATCGCCGCATTCACCACCCCACGACCGACCACAAAGGCGAGGGTCACAGACAGCAGCAACCCCGGCAAGGTGTAGATGGTGTCCATCACAAACAACAACACCCGATCCAAGCGCCCCCCCAGGTAGCCACTGACCATGCCCAAAGGCACCCCCACCACCACGCTCATGGCCGTGGCCAATAGCACCACCTGCCAAGCGGCTCGGGTGCCAAAGATGGTCCTTGATAGGACGTCATAACCCTGGCGGGTGGTGCCCAGCCAATATCCAGGGGTTGGGGGCTGGTGAATGGGGTTTGCTAAGGAGATGGTGGGGTCAATCAATAGCCCCCACTGTTGCAATAGGGGCGCGCCGAGGGCGATCGCCATAAAGCCGCCCGTGATCAAAAGCCCCAGCACCATGAATAGGGCGGAGATATTCGCCCCCTGACCCTTGGGTTTAAGAAAGCGGAAGATGGAACGGGCGGAGGGGAGTCGCTTAGGGGAAATCATAAGGGGAGGCTAATTCTGAAAGTCCTGGGGACCGGTATAGCCTGACGCTGCGGCCAAAGCGCCCAATGCTTGGGTGCCGCCATAAAACTGGCCATTAATTTCCCAGGTGGGGAAGCCAGTGATCCCGTCCTTGGATTGACAGACCTCCGGCTGTGGATTCTGCCCATCCGGCGCACATTCTACGTAGGTAATCACCTTGGCCGCTTCTTTCCCAAAGAGTTGCTTCTGATCATGGCAATGGGGACACCACCAGGCCCCATACATGGTGGCACCGCTCTCAGCCAAATAGGCCGCAAGCTGTAGTTCAGCCGCACCAGAGGTGGTGGTAATCGGTGGCCCCGGCTCCCCTGGAATATTGGATTCGACGGTCTGGGGGCTATGGATCGGCGCATAAATCGCGAGGGTTCCGGTCATCGTAATCACCGCCACGATTAAGCCCGTAAACACCAGTTGTCCGCCATCGTCCCAGCGCCGACCCACTAAGGTCAGCACCAGCATAGAGACCGAGAATAGGGCGGACGTAATGCAGTACAGACAAGCGGCCTTCAGCTCAAAGGCCAACAGATACATCAGGTAACCACTGAAGGTCACCATGGCCATCGCCCCCACAAAGAGCAGCGACCAGCTCCAGTTGGTGAGGGTGTTGCGGAGGTCTTTATTGTTTTCCTCTTTGACCGCCAGGGGAGCCAGGGCTAGGGTCGCCATGGCGGCATACCCCAAAAAGCCAAAGATAGTCAGCGGGATGCCAAAAATCAGGGCGTAGGGGCTGGACAAGACCCGATCGCAGGCATCGGTGGGGCAAGTGGCTTCACCGCCCATAAACTTCACCACCGTGAGATAAAGGGTGCCGAAGGCTCCCATTAGGGCGATCGCCCCAATCATCCAGCGGGACCAGCGATGAATCCAAAGGGTTTCTTGGCGACGGCGTCGCATAGGTCCGATACTCCCAATGCAGTCAGCAAAATATTCTCAACCTATTCTGCCTCATTGGGTTCGCTGTCAACAGGTCGATCACCTGAGTTGGGACCCGATGGCAGCCAAAATCACGACCCAATCACGACCACGGGCCGATCTGCGGCATGGGTTTCAGCGGCTGCCCGGACTTGCACACCCGCTTCCAGCGCTTCGATAAATTGGCCCACGCGAATCGGGTCAATGGGTTGGTTGATATCCCCTTTCCGCTTGAGCGAGCTGGCCACAATCACCCCATCCGCCGACTGGATCAGCTCACCAATGTTTGACCAGTTCGCACCGCTGCCAATAAAGACCGGCATCTGTCCAGCGGCGGCCTTCGCCAGTTCTAAATCTTCTAGGGTCGGCGGGCGACCGGTGGCCCACCCTGACAAGATCACCCCATCGGCTAAGCCGCGCTCTAGGGTTTCTTGCACGGAGGTGGTGAGGCTGGGGGAGCCGAGGGGGCGGGCATGTTTTACCAACACATCGGCAAAAATTTTGACATCACTCCCCAATTCCCGGCGATAGCGCAGCACCTCATGGGCCTGACCTTCGATCAGCCCTTGATCGGTGGCCATTACCCCCGACAACACATTGACTCGGATAAATTGCGCCCCGACACAGGTGGCGATCGCCAAGGCACTGTGGGCGTCATTGCGCAGCACATTAACCCCGATCGGCACCGTTACCAACTGCTGTAAGCGACGCACCACTAAGCTCATGGCGCTGACCACGGCGGGGTCTACCCGCGATTTAGGAAAGGGCGCATCAAAGAAATTTTCCACAATGATGCCACTGACCCCACCCGAGACCAGGGCGGTGGCCTCTTGCTCAGCGCGATCAATCACCGCTTGTAAATTGCCTTGCCAACGGGGGGATGTGGGCAAGGGCAGCAAGTGCACCACCCCCAAAACTGGTGTTGAAGTCTTAAACAGGGTCGTTACGCTCACGGGGAAAATCTCGGGGCAATGACTGCAAAATCGCGTAAGCAGAGTCAAACTTTTACTCACGCCCCCTTCAATTTACCCCAAGGTCCTCCCCTGTTTTGGTGGAATCGGGCGATCGCTATCGCCGTCCTGATCCCGAATTTCCGGAGCACCCCAGCAAAACCCAGCCCTTTCAGCAGGCCGCGTTACATCCCTGGGCCGGAGTGATGCCTCATCTTTACTCATCGCCTGCGTTCGCACAGTAGTATGGAGGTTTGAACCTGACACTGCTATCTGCGCTGTAACCCTGCACCCTATGACAACCTCCTCGCCAACCATTGCCATTACTCACTTGGGCTGTGAAAAGAATCGGGTCGATACCGAGCACATGCTGGGGTTACTGGTCCAAGCGGGATATGCCGTGGACTCTAACGAGGAACTGGCAGACTACGTCATTGTCAACACTTGCAGTTTCATCGAAGCCGCTCGACAGGAATCCGTCAGGACCCTGGTGGAATTGGCGGAGGCCCAGAAAAAAGTCGTGATTACGGGCTGTTTGGCCCAGCACTTCCAAGAAGAATTGCTGAATGAAATTCCGGAGGCGGTAGCCCTTGTCGGCACCGGCGACTATCACAAAATCGTCGAGGTGATTCAGCGGGCAGAGGCCGGAGAGCGCGTCAAAGAAGTGTCCGCCGAACCCACCTATATCGCAGACGAAACCGTCCCTCGCTACCGCACCACCAGCGAAGGGACCGCCTATTTGCGGGTTGCAGAAGGCTGCAACTATCGCTGTGCGTTTTGTATCATTCCTCACCTGCGGGGCAACCAGCGATCGCGGCCTATCGAATCTATCGTGGCCGAAGCCCATCAACTCGCCCAAGAAGGGGTGAAAGAGCTGGTCTTGATTTCCCAAATCACCACCAATTATGGGGCCGATCTCTATGGCCACCCCCGACTCGCGGATCTACTCCGCGCCCTGGGCGAAGTCGATATTCCCTGGATTCGCATGCACTATGCCTATCCCACGGGCCTGACACCGGATGTGATTGCCGCCATTCAAGAAGTCCCCAATGTTTTGCCCTATCTGGACCTGCCGCTCCAGCATTCCCACCCAGATGTCTTGCGATCCATGAACCGCCCTTGGCAAGGGCGCGTCAATGACGACATCATCTACCGCATCAAGGAAGCCCTGCCAGAAGCCACCCTGCGCACAACCTTCATCGTTGGCTTCCCTGGGGAAACCGACGCCCAGTTTGAGCATTTGTTGAGCTTTGTCGAACGGCATGAGTTCGATCATGTGGGGGTCTTTACCTATTCAGCAGAAGCAGGAACCCCCGCTTTTGACCTGCCCGATCAGATTCCCCAGAGCACCATGGACTACCGCCGTGAGGCGCTCATGGTGGCCCAGCAGGAGATTTCCTTAAAGCGTAACCAAACCCAGGTCGGGCAGGTGGTGCCGGTTCTGGTTGAACAATCCCAAACCGGTACCAATCAACTAATAGGGCGCTCCGCTCGATATGCGCCCGACGTAGATGGTCTGATCTACGTCACCGGACAAGCCGCCCTTGGCCAAATTCACCCTGTGCGTATCGAGACGGCAGATATTTATGACTTACATGGCGTCTTGGTGACCAGCCCTTAAGTCAGAATGCTGCCGGTGCGCTATTACGGTGTGTATGAATGCACACAATGCCACCAGGCACAACGCTTAGAATAGAGGGGTAAGCCTCGCCTTCAGGAGGTCACTGAGCCATGCTAGTCGTGATGATGGATCAACAGTTGCTGTCCCCTGCAGTTATCTGCCCGACTTGCCTCATGGCCGACCAAGAGGGTAACCCTCGGTGGAACCATGGCAAGCTGCGGTGTGGGCGATTGATTGCTGGTAGCAATGAGAGCCAACCGCCCCAGTACGAATGCCAAATGGGATTTCGGATTGCCAATATCGAGTCTTGACTGCTTTAGCCAAAGGTTAGCCCCTGCCCCAGGAGTAGCCTGGGTGAAGAGAGCCAAAACAGCTCACTCTGCCCCATCGCGACCTCGGCAGCGGGCACCATTAGGCCAATCACTCCGGCTTTTTTGAGGACCCAGCGATCGCCCCCTTCCCCCGTCACTAACTGTTGCCCCCAATCGCTCAAATCAGGCTCGTGACCCACCAGCGCCACCCGTCCCTGGGGACTGTGCCCTTGCCACCAATGTAGCCAGGACAACCAATCATGCAGCTGCCCGCCGGGGGCTAATGCCCCAAAGGTTTCTGCCTTGGCAGCCAACCCTGCACCCACAACAATGTCGGCGGTCTGCTGCGCCCGGACCAAAGGACTGGTCAAGACCGCATCAAATTGCAGACCGAGGGACCACAATCGCTTAAGCATCGCCTCGGTGCGTTGGCTGCCTTTAGCGGTGAGGGGGCGATCGCCGTCGTTGTCATAGGTGCCCCGTTCAGCGGCGATGCCATGGCGGATCAAATACAACTCGGTTTGGACGCTGGCCATGATCCCCTCTCCTTGCAATAAGAGGAATGGTATTCTACACAACGTTAATACGCCATCGACGGGCCATCCTCTAGCGCCCCTGCGCTAGCCCGCACAACGGGGTTACTGCCAGTAGGGGGCCAGCAGCGTCTCCCAGCTTTGGGCGGCTTGCTCGTATTCAAACTCGCATTGCTCGGCCCGCTCCTCGGGTAAAAATCCATCCGTCACCCAGTCTTCAAACCCATCGGGGTCACTGCCATAGATCAGACAAGCGGTATTAAACATCCGCTGCTCATTCAGACTGTGCTCACCCCATAACGCCAGATCCTCCCCGATGGCGTCCACCTCAAATTGCTCTAGACCGGCGATCGCCGCTTCTATATCCCCATCCTGCAACAACCAAATCGTGGCAAAA
>CAYGVA010000072.1:0-17873 GCA_964353225.1 uncultured Leptolyngbya sp. | reverse complement strand
GTGCAATAGCACTCCCGTATCCAAGCTAACCATTCATAGCCGCGAGTCATGGGAAAAGTAATCGGTATCGATCTGGGAACCACAAATAGCTGTGTGGCTGTTTTAGAAGGCGGCCAACCTGTTGTAATTGCTAATACAGAGGGGGGGCGTACAACCCCAAGTATTGTTGGATTTGGGAAAAACGGTGAGCGCTTAGTTGGACAACTCGCTAAGCGACAAGCTGTTACGAATGCAGAAAATACCGTTTACAGTATTAAACGCTTCATCGGGCGACGCTGGGAGGATACGACTAGCGAACGGAGTCGAGTGCCCTACGTTTGTGTCGCGGGTCGAGACAGCACCGTTGATGTCCAAATTCGGGGTAAGACCTACACTCCCCAGGAAGTGTCTGCCATGATCCTACAGAAGCTCAAGCAGGATGCAGAAGCTTATCTGGGTGAAGAGGTGACTCAAGCGGTAATTACCGTTCCGGCCTACTTTACTGATGCTCAACGGCAAGCGACGAAGGATTCGGGGACCATTGCTGGTTTAGAGGTCCTGCGGATTATTAACGAGCCTACCGCGGCTGCTTTGTCTTATGGCTTGGATAAGCAGGATCAGGAACAGACCGTCTTAGTTTTTGACTTGGGGGGAGGAACGTTTGACGTCTCGGTGTTGCAGCTGGGAGATGGCGTTTTCGAGGTTAAGGCCACTTCTGGCAATAATCATTTGGGAGGGGATGATTTTGATAATTGCATTTCCCAATGGATGATTGATCAGTTTCGCGAACAAGATGGGATTGACCTGTCAGCAGATCGCATGGCGATTCAACGGATTCGTGAGGCGGCGGAGAAAGCGAAGATAGAGCTCTCCAGTATGCCGAGTACATCTATTAACTTGCCCTTTATTACAGCTGATGAGACGGGGCCTAAGCATTTGGAGATGGGGCTGACCCGTGCTCAGTTTGAGCAGTTAGCTAAGTCCTTGATTGAAGGCACCCTTGAGCCAGTTAAGCAGGCAATTAAGGATTCTGAGCTGAATTCAGATGATATTGATCGCATTTTGCTTGTAGGAGGCTCTACCCGTATCCCTGCGGTGCAAACTGCTATAACTACTTTCTTTGGCGGTAAATCCCCTGACCGTTCTGTAAACCCTGATGAGGCGGTTGCCCTTGGTGCATCCATTCAAGCTGGCGTGCTTGGGGGTGAGGTCAAGGATCTGCTTTTGCTGGACGTGACGCCTTTATCCTTGGGGCTTGAAACCTTAGGTGAGGTATTCACTAAAATCATTGAGCGCAACACAACTATCCCCACCAGTAAAACCCAAATTTTCTCGACCGCTACGGATGGTCAAACCTCTGTAGAGGTTCATGCGCTCCAAGGGGAGCGAGCCATGGCAAAAGACAATAAGAGCCTAGGTAAGTTTCAGTTGACTGGAATTCCGCCTGCCCCTAGGGGGGTACCTCAGATTGAAGTGTCTTTTGAGATTGATGCCGATGGCATTCTACAGGTTGCGGCCCGTGATAAAGGGACCGGGAGAGAGCAGAGCATTCGTATTACCAATACAGGTGGTCTAAATACGGGCGAAATCGAACGGATGCGCCAGGAGGCGGAGGTCTTTGCTGATGAAGATGAACGGCGGATAGAGGTGGCGAACCTTCAGAACAGGGCAGACAATCTGTTCTATAGCTATGAAGCTACGATGCGTGACAATGGCGACCTTATGGATGCTGCAATCAAAGCTAGTGCTGAAGAGAGGGCTGCTGAACTCAGGGCCGCGATCGCAGATCGCACCATCATCCCCGAAGATTTGCAGCAAGCCATCGACGCTCTACAGCAAGCCCTGCTAGACATTGGTGCAGCCATGTATCAGCAGGCAGCTAGTGATGACAATATCGATTTTGATGTTGATGTCCCACCCACAACGCTTCTGGATCAGGATGCCATGGCGGCTGAAGTGGACGAAGATGATATGGATGGCTTAGATGCCACCATCACTGCTGATTACGAAGCCATTGACTAGGGACTAGAATAGTAACCTTGGGTATTGTTCTATCCATCGGTTTTGGCCGCATGGCTCATTGCCTTCCGCTGCATAAAGTGGGGTAATGTATCGAGGTGTTTATCTCAAATGAAAGTAACTGCCTATGGCCCGTGACTACTATGAGCTGTTAGGTGTTTCTCAAAGCGCCAATCAGGATGAGATTAAGCGGGCCTACCGTCGGTTAGCCCGTAAATATCACCCTGACGTTAATAAAGACGCCGGAGCAGAAGAAACCTTTAAAGAGATTAATCGAGCCTATGAGGTTCTGTCGGAACCTGAAGTACGGGCTCGATATGATCGCTTCGGTGAGGCTGGGGTCGGTGGTGCTGGCGCGGGAGGCTTCCAAGACATGGGAGATATGGGCGGCTTTGCCGATATCTTCGAAAGCTTCTTTGGGGGATTTGGCGGTGGTGTTGGCCAGAGTGGTGGCGGTGGTCGCCGCCGTGGACCTAGCCGTGGTGATGATTTACGCCTAGACCTCAAGCTGGATTTTAAGGAAGCCATTTTTGGCGGGGAAAAGGAAATCAAGATTAGTCATCTTGAAACCTGTGGGACCTGTACCGGCTCCGGTGCAAAGCCAGGCACTCGCCCCAAAACGTGTGGTACATGTAGTGGGTCCGGCCAAGTGCGGCGGACAACCCGGACTCCGTTTGGTAGCTTCGCCCAAGTTTCCCCTTGCCCAACCTGTTCTGGTACTGGAGAGGTGGTGGAAGATCGGTGTGAAACCTGTAATGGTAGTGGTCATCGCCAGGAAAATAAGAAGCTGAAAATTACCATTCCAGCTGGGGTGGACAATGGCACCCGTTTGCGGGTTTCTAATGAGGGGGATTCGGGTCAAAAAGGTGGACCTTCCGGTGATCTATATGTCTACCTATTTGTCACGGAAGATGCGACTTTCCGCCGAGATGGCATTAATATCCTCTCGGATTTAAAGATCACGTATCTACAGGCGATTTTGGGGGCCAAAATCGATGTGGAAACAGTAGATGGTCCTGTCAAAATGGACATTCCTTCGGGCACCCAGCCGGATACTGTGCTGACCTTGGAAAATCGGGGTGTCCCTAGGTTGGGAAATCCGGTAAGCCGGGGTGATCACTTACTCACCATTCAAGTTCAGATCCCTACCCGCCTTAACCAAGGTGAACGGGAGTTGATTGAAAAACTGGCGGAGATGAGGGGCGATCGCGTCAGCAAAGGAGGAGGCATTGAAGGCTTCCTGGGGGGATTGTTTCGAGGATGAGTGAAACGCCGTCAGCTGATTCAGTCCCCGCTCAGGTGTCATCAGAGTCCTTCGTTGTCGATGCCCACCTAGATTTGCGAGGGACGCCTTGCCCAATTAACTTTGTGCGTACCAAACTCCAGTTGGAGCGCATGGCGGCGGGCTCTCTTTTAGAAGTTTGGCTGGATCAAGGGGAACCCGTTGAGCAAGTCCCCGATAGCCTGACCATGGGGGGCTACCAGATTGAACAGCTCACTAACCAAGGTGAGTTTGCGGTGATCATTGTCCGCAAACCTGAGGAATAGGCATGGATAGTGGCTGAAGCGTCATCTGTTCAATATTCTGATTCAGCTTGGTTGGGTACGGTGTCATCTGCCCAAGCTAACTTTTACTGGGTCCATCTGTCTGAGCATGCAGCGAATGGGCCTTATCAACCGCCTAAGGTGTCCCTGCTTTGTACTCGCCGTGCTCGACTCAAAAAAATGGGTCAACAGGTGATGGTCGGGGATCGAGTTTGGGTTTCAGATCCAGACTGGGAGGATGCTCGGGCAGTGATTGTCGCCGTTGAACCCCGTCGTACCCAATTAGATCGGCCCCCGGTTGCGAATGGCGATCAGGTTTTACTGGTTTTTGCCTTGGTTGAGCCCACCCTCGACCCGCATCAACTCAGTCATTTTCTCGTCAAGGCAGAGGCCACCGGGATGGAGGTTTGTCTTTGCCTAAATAAAAGAGACTTGGCCAGCGAGATTCAACAACAGGAATGGACTGAACGACTCCGTGCATGGGGGTATACTCCGATCTTGATCAGTGTCCAAACCGATCTGGTATTTCCGGCCCTAGCTAATGTTTTACGCGATCGCATCACGATCGTTTCAGGGCCATCGGGGGTGGGAAAATCTAGCTTGATCAACGCCTTGATCCCCAAAACTGACTTGCGCACAAACCAGGTCTCAGGAAAGCTGGGTCGGGGTCGGCATACCACGCGCCATGTGGAACTATTTGAGCTTCCCCAAGGGGGGTTGCTCGCTGACACCCCTGGTTTTAACCAGCCAGAGATTTTTTGTTCTCCCGAGACCTTAGGGCAATATTTTCCTGAGATTCGTGAGCGCTTGAAGGATGATCATTGTCAGTTTGGGAATTGTCTACACCGAGATGAACCTGGCTGTATCGTGCGCGGCGAATGGGAGCGCTATGAAGACTATTTGGCGATTTTGAGCGTTTGTCTGGCTCAACAGCAAGTCCGGCAGGACTCCCCCGATCCAGAGGCGACTTTCAAGGTCAAGGTCTCCCCATCTGGCCAAATCCACCATGAACCTCGTTTGCAAGCGAAGAAATATCGTCGGATTTCCCGCCGCCGCCGCCAGCAGGCCTTACAGGAGCTGTGCTACGAGCTGACCGATACTGTAGAGTCACTCTCCCATCTAGATGAGATGGATTGAGAATCTGGGAATTGACGCCGAATGTAACGCTGGCCTGTGTGCCTAGCAGACCCATACCGTACACTAAAGGTTCGATTGAGATCAGGAGAACGGTGGCTTTGACCTTTTCGACAGATGATTTTGCCAAGGCGCTGGCGGAACACGACTACACCTTTCAGGCCGGTAGTATCGTGCGGGGCACAGTCATTGGCCATGGCTCAGAAGGGGTTTATGTAGAAATTGGTGGCAAGTCCGATGCCTTTGTGCCCCTCAAAGAAGTGGCTTTGGGGAAAGTGGAGAGCTTAGAAATTGTCTTGCCCTTAGCAGAAGAGCGAGAGTTTTTGATTGTTCGAGAACAGGATGCCGATGGTCGTGTCCTATTGTCGGTAAGGCAACTCCTGGTTAAAGCCCTGTGGGAAAAGCTGACCCAACAGCAAACCGATAACGCTGTGGTCTCGGTCAAGGTGACTGGTACGAACAAGGGCGGCGTGATTGCTGATGTAGAAGGGCTCCGGGGATTTATCCCGAGGTCGCACCTCAGCCAAAGGGAAGACCTTGAGAATATGGTTGGCCAAACCCTATCGGTCAGCTTCCTAGAGGTCGATGCCGAGCGGAATAAGCTGGTGCTATCTGAAAAATTAGCCAATCGCTCCCAAGCCATGGCTAGTTTAGAGGTCGGACAGCTCATCACCGGCACCGTTGCCAGTCTTAAACCCTACGGTGTCTTTGTGGATTTCAATGGCGTCACTGGCCTCTTACACATCAACCAAATCAGCAAAAACTATGTTGGTTCTCTCACCGGTCTTCTCACGGTTGGCCAACCCTTGAAAGCAGTGGTCGTGGCTCTGGATGAAGAGCGCAACCGGATTTCTCTGTCTACCAAGGTGCTAGAAAAGTACCCAGGAGAAATGCTGAAGGAACTGGACACGGTGATGGCTGATGCCGAGAGCCGTCTCCAAAACCTTGAAAGTGCTTTAGCAGAGAGCGACCTGTGAGTTTGAGCAGGTCCTACCAAAGCGAGGTTGATTCCCCATGGTGACGATTTGGGAGCTGGACTTTTACTCCCGTCCGATTTTGGACGAAAACAATAAAAAGCGCTGGGAAGTTCTGATTACAGAAGGCACCCAAACGGTAGAGGCCGATCCAGAAAACCTCTTCCGGTACAGCAAGTTTTTGAGCAATACCCAGATCAACTCTCTTGAGTTGAAGGCAGCTATTGAGGAGGCGATCTCGGCGGCTGGCATCGCGCCTAACCGGATTCGCTTTTTTCGACTGCCCATGCAGGCCATGATTGTCCGTGCTTGTGAGGCCCTAGGTATTGCCGCCAAGCCCAGTCGTCGAACCCTGGCTTTACAGCGTTGGCTTGACTATCGCAAAGAAGCCGTTTACCCCCAAGATCCCGGCTATACCAATAAACCCTCACCAACGGTAGCGGCACCACCCTCTGCCCCCCGGCCTTTGCCAGATGCGCTGGTGGGTCAACGGTGGGCCTTTGTGAATTTATCGGCCAAAGACTTTGCAGATATGCCGGAATGGCCCATGGATTTTGGCGAAGCTTTCCCCCTGTCTTTGGCAGCGGTGGGTCCAGAGGCTGTTATCCCAGGGATTGTAATTTTTTCGCCTCGGGCAGCAGCCATGGCGGCGTGGATGTCAGGATTAGAACTGGCAGAGATGCAGGTGGAAGCGACCAAATCGCCGCGATTGATTTTGGAAACGGGGGCAGCGGAGAGCTGGATTCTGTCACCGTTGGGGACCCCAGAGCTGCAAAAAGAAGCCAAGCGCTTTGAGGCGACTAAGGCCGCTGCCAATCAAGTCCATTTCTTGGCTTTACAGACCTCAGCTGAGACCGAAGCGTTTGCCGGGTTCTGGTTAATGCAAGGGTTACAACTGGGATAGAGGTCATGGCTGGTCAAGTTCAAGGCGAGAACCGAGGACCCCGCTATTCTCCCTGGCAGATGGCAGGGCTATATGGGACATTAGGGGCGATCGCTTTGGTCATGCTGCTGCCCCTACTTTGGCTATTGAGTACGGCCCTAAAGTCTCAAAACGAGAATATCTTTCAGTTTCCACCTCAGTTTTTGCCCGCAGAGCCGACGCTGCAGAACTTCATCACCGTTTGGCAGCAAAACCCATTTGGGCAGTATTTTTTCAACAGTATTTTGGTTGCGGTCCTGACCGTGGGGCTGAACCTGCTGTTTTGCTCCCTCGCGGCGTATCCCCTGGCTCGACTGCGGTTTAGGGGGCGGGAGGTGTTGTTCTCCCTCATTGTCGCCACCATTCTCATTCCCTTTCAGATTGTGATGATTCCGCTGTATGTCTTGACCGTGCAGTTGGGCCTACGCAATTCCTACTTGGGGATTATTTTGCCGTTTATTGCCTCAGCCTTTGGCATTTTTCTGATGCGGCAAGCCTTTCTGGGGGTGCCGAAAGAACTTGAGGAAGCTGCCCGTATGGATGGCTGTTCGGAACTGGGCATCTGGTGGAACGTGATGATTGCCTCTACCCGACCAGCATTAGTCACCCTCGCTATTTTTGTTTTTATTGGCTCTTGGAGCGATTTTCTATGGCCTTTGATTGTGCTAGATCGACCTGAGTACTACACCTTGCCGTTGGGGGTGGCGAAGCTGGCGGGTAGTTTTTCCTTGGATTGGCGGTTGATTGCGGCGGGGTCGGTGATTTCGATTGTGCCGGTGGTGCTCTTTTTTGTGGTGATGCAGCGGTATATCGTGCCCAGTGAGTCTAGTAGCGGTCTCAAGGGCTGATGGAGTCGCCATAGCCGTGTATATCAACCCCCACTCACCGGGGGAATTAAAACCACTTCATCCCCATCCTCAAGCAGCGTCTCGGGCGCTACAAACTGCAGATTAATGCCGAAGCGCGTTAGCTCCCGCCACTGTTCTAGGGTGGGATGCTCATCGATTAAGCGATCGCGCACCGCTGACACTGGGGTCCTGCTCGGCAGGGTCAGGGTGAGATCTGGTTTTCCATAGGTTTCTTGGTAGGCCGCAAACAGCTTGACGGTGACGGTAACAGTAGCCATGGGCGATTAGGGGAGCCAGTCAAAGCATTGGATGGCCGTCATGATAAACCGGGAATTGATCACGTTCAGCCATTACAGTCTCTATTCTTCGGGGGACAGCCCCAATTGGGAGGGCGTATTAGGGGTGGCGCGGCGGGCAATAATGATGGGCTCAAGGGCATTTACCGCTTCTAGCCATTGGGTATCTGAGGTGGTAGCTAAAAGTCTGGCATCGTTGGTGAGGGTTTGCTGATCGCGGCTACTGATCGGCACAGTCACATCTGGGGTGATGCCCCGCTGGCTGATATCCGTGCCATCGGGGGTGTAGTAATGGGCGATGGTCACGGCTAGTCCAGAGCCATCTGCTAGACCATAGAGAGATTGCACCAACGCCTTGCCGTAAGTGGTCGTGCCGACAACGACAGCGCGACCATTGTCTTGGAGCGCACCGGTCACAATCTCACTAGAACTGGCGGAACGGTTGTTAACGAGTACGGCTAGGGGAAGGTCGGTCAGGGAAGTCCGGTTGGCGCTGATTTGTTCTGACTCACCGGTGCGATCTTGGGTCAGCACAATCGGCCCCCGTTGCAGCCATAGGCGACTAATCTCAATGCTGGCGGAGAGTAACCCCCCCGGATTCCCCCGCAAGTCTAGGACAAAGCCATCGACGCCATCGGTAGTCAGATGATTAATCGCCGAGGTCATTTCTTCGGTGGCATGGGCATTGAATTCAGCAAGGCGAATATAGCCAATGCGATAATTGCTGGTTTCCCGCACGGCAAAGTTGACGGTGGGCAGATCGATGCGAGACCGGGTCAAAATCACGGTGCGGGGCTGCCCCGCATTACGGGAAAAGGTAAGGGTGACTTGACTATTCTCGCTGCCCCGAAGCAATTGAGAAACCCCGCTGACGCTTAGCCGGTCTGTGGACTGGCCATCGACTAAAACAATGCGATCGCCAGTGCGCAGCCCACTGCGGGAGGCGGGGGAATCAGCAATGACCGCCGTCACGATCATGTCACGGGTATCGGGATCACGGTGCAGTTCGAGACCGACACCGGAGATTTCTCCGGCGGTTTGGTCGGTCAGCGCCGAATATTGCTGAGGGTCTAGAAAGCGCGTGTAGGGATCATTCAGCCGCCGTAATTCCTGCTCTAGGGCGCGATAGGCAGATTCTCGGGAGCTATACTCCTGGCCCAATAGGCGCTGTCGGGCCGCATCCCAATCTACTTGGTTGAAGGTGTCATCAACATATTCGCGATCTACAATCTGCCAAGCCTCATCCAAAACCACCTTCGGACTGTCTTCAAATTCCCCGTGGGCCGGCGTGACCGGCAGCAGCGTTGTCACTAAGGTGGTGGCAATCACGCTGCTGATGAGCGCAATCGGGGACCGGTGAAGACGAGAAGAAGAATGGGCCATGGACAACCGGATATCAGGATAAGGGGAGCAAGATGCAATCTCACACTAGGCGCTTTGGGGAGAAGCGATCCGTCAACACCTGGGTGAAAAACCTGCCCCAAGTTTAACCAAGATTGTCAACAACGCCCACTCTTCAAATCCGCTTTGAGCCGATGCTGTATCTCCCTGCCAGCAAGTCCTAGATGGTCTACATAGACCCCAACCTATGGGAAAAAGTTGCGTTTACATGGCCCCTATCGCCCCTAGCGCATCAATAGGGGCATCCTATTGCCAAATCTATAGCGGGAGATCGATGGCGTAATGGGGTGGCGATGGTTTGGGAAAGTGATGGGATGGGGGCTGTTGGTCTTGGGGGTGCTGTGGGGGACCATCACCGTCACGCATCTAGTGCAAGGGTACGATCGCTCCCCTGATGCCGTTTTGGTGCTGGGGGGGAGTATTCGTCGGGAGATCTATGTGGCTGAGCAGCGGGCTCAGGGATTGAGTAGTCCAATTTTGATCTCGCGGGGATCCGATGCCCCCTGCATCTATCTTTTGTTTCAGCAGGCCCAGGCCGGTTTGGGCAATACCTGGCTAGAGGATTGCGCCGATTCCACCTTTGATAATTTTCGCTATAGCCTACCGACGCTGCAGCAATGGGGGGTGCGGCGGGTACGGGTGGTGACCTCTCCGACCCATGGCCCTCGGTCCCGTTGGCTAGCCCAAGTCATGTTGGGCAGCCACGGTATTTGGGTGGAGATGGATTTGGTGGAGGAAAAGGGGATTCCTGGCAACCAGGAATCTAGACTCAAAACCCTGCTAGATGTTACCCGAGGGTTAGGCTGGGCCGTCCTCAGCCAGGTTTACGCTCCCCCTTGCCCTAAGGTCATAACCTTAGCTGCGGTGGATATGACGCAATGGCGATCGCAGGGGTTTCACTGCGAATATCAATCGGGGATTGAGGGGGCTCCTGGGGGATCGGATTGAGGGAGCCTCTAGGGCAATTGGTCTGGGGGTGTCTGAGGATAGTGACGGGCACCGGAACCGGGATCAAAGATAAACCAATGGTCTGGATTGAGATGCAGCCAAAGGGTTTCACCGGGGTGAGGCGGCGTTTTCACAAAGCAGGTGAGGGGCTGGGCGGGATGATCTGAGGCAGCCTGGGTCACGACTGTTCCACGCACCAGGGTTTCACGCCCTAAGGGTTCCACTACTGTTACGGTGATGGGCAGGCTGCCCACGGTCTGAGGGGCACTGGGGGTGATGTTTTCGGGACGGATACCGAGGCTGATCATTTGGTTGGGGTAAAGATCGAGCTGCTGGCGGATCTCTGGGGGGACAGGTAGGGCCTGATCTGCGATCTGTAGTCCGGCCTCAGTACAGGTGGCCATCAGCAGGTTCATCGGGGGATTGCCAATGAAGGTGGCGACCCGTTGGTTAGCGGGGTGATGGTATAGGTCATGGGGGGTACCGATTTGTTGAATGCGACCGTGGTCGAGCATGACGATGCGATCGCCCAGGGTCATCGCCTCAACTTGGTCATGGGTCACGTATAGGGTGGTAATGCCAAAGCGTTGATGGAGTTGCTTGAGCTCGGCACGGGTATCGTCCCGCAGTTGGGCATCGAGGTTGGAGAGGGGCTCATCGAGGAGGAAAAGCTGGGGCTGACGGGCGATTGCCCGCCCCAAGGCCACCCGTTGCTGTTGCCCCCCGGACAGTTGCCCCGGTTTGCGATCTAGCAAATGCTCAATGTCTAGAGAACGGGCCACCTGTTGAATTTGTGGTTGCTGCGCATCCCTGGGGACCCTACGCATTTTCAGCCCAAAGGCAAGATTTTGGGCAACGGTCATGTGGGGGTAGAGGGCGTAGTTTTGAAACACCATCGCCACGTCCCGTTGACGGGCGGTGAGATCATTAACGCGGCGTTCGCCGATGTATAGATCCCCTGCGGTGACGGGCTCTAGACCTGCAATGGTGCGCAGCAATGTAGATTTGCCACAGCCAGAGGGGCCAACTAGGACCCAGAATTCACCATCGGGAACCTCAAAGCTAATGTCTTGGACGGCAATGGTTTTGCCGAACTGCTGGGTGATGTTATCAAGGCGGACCCGTGCCACAAGTTGTCCTCAAGATGATCTAGTGGGTGAGGTAGGCGAGCCCGACAAATAGCCCCATCAACCCGATCGCCGTCAGGGTGAAATGAAACAGCGACTTCCCCCCCTTGCGCACCATATTCCGCATGGCTAGCTTTACATAGCTGGGTGGGGGTTCAGATGGTGAAGTGACCTCCGAGGCCGGTGCTGCGGCGACGGGGTTGGGGGTTGGGCTAGATTCGGCGATCGGGGTTTCAGGCATGGGGTTAACGGTGGTGGGTCAGTGCTGGCTGGCGATGGCGGTCTCTGTATTTCCCATTGTGAAGTAAACCAGCGCCGGGTGCGTTAAACCGCGCCCGTTTCCGCCATGAGGGTACCTTGCCGTAAGGATGCCTGGATGAAACGGTCCAACTCTCCCCCCATCACATCCTCAATGGCGGTGGTTTCTTCCTGGGTGCGCAGGTCCTTCACCATTTGGTAAGGGTGAAACACATAGTTGCGAATCTGATTGCCCCAGGCCGCTTCAACCATATCCCCTCGAATTTCAGCAATGGCCTGGGCCTGTTGCTCTTGGGCAATGATCATGAGTCGGGCCATCAACAGTGCCATCGCCTTTTCGCGGTTTTGAAGCTGCGATCGCTCCTGGGTACAACGCACCGATAGCCCCGTGGGTAGGTGGGTAATGCGAACAGCAGTCTCGACTTTGTTAACGTTTTGGCCCCCAGCGCCCCCTGATCGGGAGGTTTTAACTTCTAGATCTTTTTCGGGGATATCCAGCTCAATAGAGTGATCCAGAATGGGCATCACCTCGACCCCGGCAAAACTGGTTTGGCGCTTGCCATTGGCATTAAAGGGCGAAATCCGCACCAGTCGATGGGTACCCTTCTCATTTTTGAGGTAACCAAAGGCATAGCGACCCACCATTTCTAAGGTGGCAGATTTAACCCCCGCCTCTTCCCCCTCTGAGAGTTCCACCAGCTTCAGGGTGTAGCCCTGGCGTTCGCCCCAACGGGTATACATGCGGAGCAGCATCTCAGCCCAGTCTTGGGCATCGGTACCCCCAGCCCCAGCATTGATGGTGAGCACAGCCCCACTTTTGTCATAGGGGCCGGAGAGTAATTGCTGTAACTCCCACTGATCTAATGCCTGGTTCAACTCGGTGACGCTGACTTGGGCCTCGGCAAATAGGGTTTCGTCCGGCTCCTCGACCAACAGCTCTAAGATGGCTTCGGCATCTTCTAGGCGGTTTTGCCATTGATCAATTTGGCTGAGTTGGGCCTTGCTGTCGTTGAGGGTTTGTAGGGTTTGCTGGGCTTCGGCAGGGTTATCCCACAGCTCCGGTTGAGCGGCCTGCTGTTCTAAATCTTGAATGTTAGCGGTGATGGCGGGAATGTCAAAGACAGGCCTGGGCTTTACCCAGGCGTTCAGACAGCGTAGAGAGTTCTCGCTTTAGATCGGTGGTGTCGAGCATGGTGACTGGGCAATAGGACCAATACAGACTGAAATTGTAGGGCGATCGCGCGGCAATCCACAATTTTACGGGCGGGGGTTGCCATTCTGGGAACTGACCCTGGCTTGACCCCGCTGCGGTTCAAGTTCCTTACACTGCAATTTTCATCCCTAATCATTGGGTGACAGCCATGCTCTCCGTCACGACCCCAGCCCTGTCCTCCAGCAAAAATCCCGTCCTGTTGATCCATGGGATTGGCGATACCCATCGGGTGTTCCAGTCAATGGCGGCTTATTTGAGCGATCGCGGCTGGTCTGTTCATCACCTTGATTTGGTGCCCAACCGTGGCGAGGTGGGGCTCGATCAGTTGGCGCTGCAAGTGCGCGATTATGTTGCCATTCATCTGCCCCAGCAACCCTTTGATTTGGTGGGGTTCAGCATGGGGGGCATCGTCAGCCGTTACTACCTACAGCGCCTAGGGGGGCTCCAGCAAGTGCAGCGGTTTATCACCCTCTCCTCACCCCATAACGGCACCCTGACTGCTTACGCTCGCAACCGACCGGGGGTGAAGCAAATGCGACCGGGCAGCGACCTCTTGCAAGACCTCAATAGCACCCTGGCTGAGCTGAAACAGGTGCAGTTCACCTCCCTATGGACCCCCTACGATCTGATGATATTGCCCGCCCATAGCTCGCGACTGCCCGTGGGGCAGATGGGTACCATTCCAGCCCTGGCCCACCCCCTGATGCTGCGCGATCGTCGTAGTCTAGAAGCCGTAGCGAGTATCCTCTGCGCGTAACCGTCCCACACATTACGCTGGCTGAGCGGAGTCGAAGCCAGATCTCCCGAAAAAGTCCCCTTCGACTCCGCTCAGGGGACGGTTACCCTCTGCGCCCCATAAATCACAATGGTCGAGTTCCCAGAACTCGACCATTGTAAATATATATTTTGGCAATCTGATTATGACGATCTAAAGGATCTCAATCCCTACCCTGCCGCTTGAACGGTTTGTTGAGAGAACGACGATTGTTCCGGAGTCGTTTGCGCAACCGCATCAACCGTAGCAAACTCAATGTGATTGACGAGGGTCGTTACGAATGCAAACAGTAAAAAAGGCAACGATAACACTAATACCAAACCCACACAGACCAAGGCATATAAGGGTTGTCGGGCTCCCATGAGACCCATGGATGCGGCCAAACTAATCAGAAGGACCACTAACCAAGCAATAATTTGGCCATACACATCGCCGAAGGTTAGGGTGCAGACAAAACGATATCTTTGTAGCTTATCCATAACTTAAATGTTCCTGGCGGGTACCTTAATTTATTCAGCATATCTGCCCGTCTGAGAACAGCATTGTTTCTTGACATTACTTGAAGGTAATCCACCGAGATATTGCGCTCTGTAAAGCATTTCGCTGTTGTCTATAATCTCAAAAAACATCGTTGAGGTCCTTGCTTGTCGTCGCGTTCTTTTCGGCGGAATCAAACAGTAAAATCGCCTCGCCTATCAATCCATCGCTACTTGGTTTTTCACAAACCCTATGATGTGTTGAGCCAATTTACCGATCGCCAAGGGGAGCGCCTCACCCTCAAGGACTATATTCCTGTGGGTGGCGTCTACCCCGTTGGCCGCCTTGATCGCGATAGTGAAGGGTTGATGCTGCTGAGTAACCATGGGCTTTTGCAAAATCGCCTCAGTGATCCGGCCCAGGGCCATCCCCGCACTTACTGGGTCCAGATCGAACGGATCCCGAGCCCTGAAGCCCTAGCCGCGTTGGCTGAAGGGGTTATGGTTCAAGGGAAACTAACGCGTCCAGCCCAGGTCCGATGCCTGTCCTCGGAGCCGGTTTTGCCGTCTCGGGTGCCGCCCATTCGGGAACGCAAGACCGTTCCGACCTGTTGGCTAGAGCTCATCCTCAGGGAAGGTCGTAATCGCCAAGTCCGACGCATGACGGCTGCCGTCGGACATCCGACCCTACGTTTAGTTCGGGTCCAAATCGGGCCATTAAACTTAGCAGATTTGCCCCCAGGGCAATGGCGATCGCTACGGGTAGAGGAGCGTCAGTCCTTAGGGCAATTTGTCGGTTTGTCGTTATGATTACGCTTCAGCAGTATGAAGCTTCTGCAAAGCGATAGGGATTGTCCTGATGGTGAGGGTGAGGCTTTGCCTTAAATTAGGTAGGCAGTCTCCGAATTTCGATATATCGTTAATGGGAACCTTTAGGTTTAGATCCAAATGGATCAACTCTTGTGGTAGCTAGTCTGGCTGTCCAGGGTTCCTAGGTTACGGTATGGTAGCGGCGCTTACTGAACTCATTGCCGTATAGAACGTCTGGTCTTCTGGCTATGCTCGTCTGCCCTCAGTGTCAGTTTGAGAACCCCACCCTAAATCGATTTTGTCAGCGCTGTGGCAGCCCTTTGAGGACATTGCAGGCCATTCTGACGCCCGCTCCGGCCACGGATGGTGATACCGCGCCGGTTGTATCCCTAAAGCGCTGGCTGGTGAGCGATCGCTTCCTCGATCCCAACCAGCGTTACCAAGTTCATGGTGTGATTGAGGAGACTCAGCCCATCACCGACACGATGGAGCTGACCATCATTGATTGCCAGCCCGATTCCCCCTCTCCTGTGGCGGTGATGACCCAAGGTCTGACCTCTGATGATGAGGATTGGGAGACCAGCGATGAAGGTGAAACCGTTACCTTGCCGTCCATGGGCCAGCCTTATATCGGCTTGAAAGACCAGTTGTTTCCTACCATCCCAGAACTCCATGCGGCTTGGCAACGGAATGGTTATGTGGCCTTGGTCCTCGAAGATCGTTCCCATTGGGTAAGTCTGCCCGCCGCCTTGGAGCGTGAATCGATTGAACCCCTGCAGGTGATTCACTGGTTTTATGAAATGGTGGATCTCTGGGAGGTGCTGACCCCCTGGTCGGGGCAGGCCAGCTTACTTGATCTCGAGAATTTTCGGGTTGATGAGGACCAGATCTTTTGCTTGCGGCGACTGCATATCAGCGAAGCTGATCCCCCCTATACGCTGGCCAATTTAGGGCGGATTTGGCAACAACTACTGCTCAGTACAGCCCAAGATGACAATACTCTCATCGCTGTTGGAGCCTTAGCAGAAGCGCTGGCTGCCGGTAAGTTTACCCAGGGCGTAGCCATCAAAGAAACCCTGGCTAACCTGGCAGATCAATTACAACAGGCAGAAGAACCCCGGTCTTTGTCAGAGATTGATGTTTTTGCTGATACCTTAGAGCCACCCACGGATTGGACCGATGCCGTGGAGGATATCCCCAAAGAGAGCATGGCGACGGAGGCGACTGCAGCCGTCGAAATGATTTCTGATGAAGAGTTGCTTGCCAACCTTTCGGAAGACGATACCCTGGGCGACGACTTGAGTGAGGCTAAGACGGGGGCAGAGTTGTCGGACTTGCCCACCATGGCCCTGCCCATGCAGCTCTTTATGCTGGATGAGGTTGGGCGCACCCATATTGGTCGACTGCGGGATCACAATGAAGATTCTTTCTTTGGCGAAACCCGCCTGCAAAAGGTTGATACCCCTAAAGGTCCCCGCTTAAATGCCCGAGGAATTTATCTCCTGTGTGATGGTATGGGTGGCCATGCGGGGGGAGAAGTGGCCAGTGCCTTGGCCGTCTCGACCCTAAAGGCGTATTTGCAAGAACATTGGCAAACGCCCGATCAGCTACCTGACGATGAGACTGTTGAAGCTGCCATTATGGCGGCGAATCAAAGTATTTTTGACCAGAATGAGGCGGATGGCCAGGTGGGTAGCGACCGCATGGGCACCACGTTGGTGATGGTGCTGCTGCAAGATAACCAAGCCCTTGTTGCCCATGTGGGGGACAGTCGCCTGTACTGTCTAACCCGTCGTCAGGGATTGCAGCAAATTACGGTAGACCATGAGGTGGGTCAACGGGAAATTCAACGGGGGGTGGAACCAGCGATCGCCTATGCCCGCCGCGATGCCTATCAACTCACCCAAGCCCTCGGCCCCCGTTCCCAAAAGGACGTGCACCCTGGCATCACCCACCTGCACCTATCGGAAGATATGCTGTTGCTGCTCTGCTCCGATGGTTTGAGCGACAACGATTTTCTGGAAAGCCATGTGGATGGCCACATTGAACCCCTGTTGCGGTCTCGGGCTGATTTGGAAGAAGGGGTCTCGCAACTGGTGGAGCTGGCCAACGAACATAATGGCCATGACAATATCACTGCCATGGTGGTGCGCATCAAGGTGCGCCCCAACCTGGATGCCCTCAAGGCGGCTACGCTTTAACTCACTCAAATGAGCCAAGCCCGTACAAGCACTGAATCCCTTGCGCCTGTCTTAGCAGTGAGTCCGCAGCCCTGCTGATGCCAGGGTCCATGCGCCTTTTCTAGACTTGAATGCAAGAAGGCTCTAGCTTTCTTGTCTATATGTTTTCTAGGAGTGGGAGCTATGGCAAATAATGCCAACAGCAACGCCTCATCCCCGGTTGAAGCCATGGTGCAGCGGGTCCTTGACCGTCGCTGCATTAACCGCCGTGAACATTTACAACTGACGACTGCTATCCTTGGCAACCCGGTCATCAACGCCAGAGATCGCAACCAAATCAATCGCATTCTTGACTATATCCGCGCCGGTAAAGTTGAAGTTGTTGACTGATTAACCGCCGAAAATATCCAACTGCCCATGGGTGCAATCTGCGGCAGACCGTTGGGTCCGGTGCTTGCGGCCATTGCCATTAAATTGTGCGCCTTTGCGTAGGCCGATCGCGATTTTACTGTGTTTCTCGATTTGGCCCATTACCTCTCTGGCCCGCTGAATCACGACTGGGGGCAGCCCTGCTAACCGACCCGCTTCAATGCCGTAGGAGCGATCGGCTCCCCCCGGTCGCACCTGGTGCAAAAACACAATTTGGTCCGGCATCTCTTTGACGGTGACCTGGTAGTTGGCCACATTGCCTAACAGCCCAGCCAGCTCATTCAGCTCGTGGTAGTGAGTGGCAAAAATGGTGCGGGCACGAATCTCACCGGCTAAGTATTCTGCCACCGACCAGGCAATGGAAAGGCCATCAAAGGTGGCGGTGCCGCGCCCAATTTCATCTAATAGCACCAGCGATCGCGCCGTGGCGTGGTTCAAGATATTGGCGGTTTCGTTCATTTCCACCATGAATGTAGATTGGCCCGTGGCGAGGTCGTCTACGGCACCGACGCGGGTGAAAATGCGATCGCAGATCCCCA
>CAYGVA010000071.1:0-17875 GCA_964353225.1 uncultured Leptolyngbya sp. | reverse complement strand
GCGCTGCTGGTGCGCCCTATTGGGATGCTTAAGTCTCGTCAAATGACCTTAGCCATGGCGCTGCTGGTGCCACTGCCAGGCGTGGGTAATGATCGACTCAATGTTGGGATATTTGGGCTCCCAGCCGAGAATGGCTTTGCCCCGTTCGCTGCTGCCCACGAGGCTGGGCGGGTCGCCGGGGCGGCGATCGCACTCCACCGCCTTCACCTCGCAGCCCGTCACCCGACGCGCGGTTTCAATCACCTCCCGCACCGAAAAGCCATTGCCGTTGCCCAGGTTGATAAAGGTGGTCTGGCCCCCTTGGCTGAGGTAGTCGATGCCCTTGACATGGGCGGCGGCTAAATCGGCCACATGGATGTAGTCGCGGATGCAGGTGCCATCGGGGGTGTCGTAATCGGTGCCAAAAATCGAAATAGACTCCCGATGGCCCAGAGCCGTCATCAACACCAGGGGAATTAAATGGGTCTCGGGCTGGTGGTCTTCCCCCAGGCGACCCTGGGGATCGGCCCCAGCGGCATTAAAGTAGCGGAACACCACTGAGTTCAGCCCGTAGGCTTGCTCGAAGTCTTGGAGCATTTGCTCGACCATCAGCTTGCTGGTGGCGTAGGGGCTGATGGGGTTTTTGGGATGATCTTCGGGGATGGGGACGGTTTTTGGCGGGCCATAAATGGCACAGGTGGAGGAAAACACAAACTGCTTTACCCCAGCGGCCAACATTGCTTCCAGTAGGGTGAGGGTGCCCACTACATTGTTGTGATAGTACTCAGCGGGTTTCTGCACCGATTCCCCCACGGCGATGTAGGCGGCGAAGTGCATGACCGCACCGATGTCGTGGGTGGCAAAAATCTGGTCGAGGAGGGGGCGATCGGTGGTGTGACCGACAATCACCTCGGCTTTGAGGTGCTGCTGCGCCAGTTCTGGATGGCCGTATTCCAGGCTATCCAAAATCACCACGGGGTAGCCCGCAGCTTCCAGGGCCAGTACGGCATGGGAGCCGATGTAACCAGCTCCGCCAGTCACAAGAATAGTGGGTTTCAACGCAGACATAGGGGCTCCCGATTTGGTTGAAGGATCGGTAAGGGCAGCAGCTTTAAGTTACCCGTAGGGCTACCCGAAAATGACTTTGGTCGGCTCAACGCGTTGGCAGAAAAGGGGTTTGGCGGCAGTTCAACCATTGGCCCATCAGCCCTAACTTAGACCTCTCTCCGCCCCATCGGCTGGACTAGACCCGAGGATACAACATCCTTGCAGTCCTACTGGCAAGGGATCTGGGCACAATCAAACCGGAAACAGGGGCTACCCATGGATCCAACATTCCGCCCTCTCAAGGGACGTGGACAACCAGATTGTCTCGATGAATCACGGTCTCAGCGCCGTTATATCCCAAGATTTGGGCAATTTCTTCGGAATGGTGGCCTTGGATTTGTTGCAGCTCTGCGCGGTCATAGTTAACGATGCCTCGGGCCACTTCCTGCCCCTCAGGTCCGTAAAGCTGTACGGCATCTTGGCGTTCAAATTCCCCTTCGATTTCGGTAATGCCAGCAGCTAGTAGGGACTTGCCCCCTTCGCGAATGGCCCGCACCGCGCCACCATCCAGGTAGAGTTTGCCCGCAGGCAGGAGACCATGGGCAATCCAGCGCTTGCGGGCGTTAGTCGAGCGGGGTTGGGGAGAAAACTGGGTACCGAGGGCCTCGCCAGAAAGAATTTTCAAGAGGTTCTCAGGGTGTTTGCCTTCGGTGATCACTGTCCGGACCCCAGCGGTGGTGGCGATACGAGCCGCTTCAATCTTGGTAACCATGCCGCCAGTGCCCCATTGGCTACCGGGATCACCCACACTGACTTTCAGATCCGCTAATTGTTCGACCTTTTCCACAATGTAAATCGGCTCAGCATCGGCGTTGTAGCGCGGATCGGCGGAGTAAAGCTGCTGCACATCGGTGAGCAAAAATAGCCAGTCAGCCCCCACCAGGCTAGCCACCTGGGCAGAAAGGGTATCGTTGTCCCCAAACTTGAGTTCTTCAATGGCGACGGTGTCATTTTCATTCACCACTGGGATCACCCCGAGCTGCAACAACTGTCGAAAGGTGCGGTAGCTGTTGACGTAGCGCGATCGCTGCACCAAATCACTACGCGTCAATAGTACCTGGGCAATGGGCTGCCCCAGGGTGGTAAACATATCGTCGTAGACCCGCATCAGCCGCCCCTGCCCCACCGCCGCCACCGCCTGCTTCATGGCCATGGTGCGGGGGCGATCCTTCAGGCCGAGCCGGGCACAGCCCACCCCCACCGCTCCCGAAGACACTAAAATTACCCGATAGCCGGTCTGCTGCAAATGGCTGAGGGTTTCCACCAAACTGGCAATGGTGGCAAGGGCCAGCTTGCCGAGGGGGCCTTGGGTGAGGCTAGAGGTGCCGATTTTGACAACAATGGTGGATGGGTCTGACATGGGCGCTCCAACCCGAGAGATTAGCGATGTCAGCCGTGATCATAGCCCTTGACTGGCCATGGCGTGAGGGATGTGCCTACAAGGCAGCAGAGCGATCGCCCCTAAACACAATGCGCCGCGACTTCTATGGGTGAAGGGCAGCGCATTGGCAATATAGCGATTTGCTTATTAAGCAGAGTCTTTATTTCTTAATTGACTCTATTTTATATATACAAATCTTCTCAGGATTTAGATGGAGTCCGATTGTCTTGTAAGACTTTCTTTATTTTTGTGGTCAATGCCCTTGCATGGAGACCCCGAGTCGTTGGGAAATCCAGACCTCTGCGGTGCGCACACAATGCTTGCCCGCAACGCCGCCAGGGTTGACCATGGGCTCGACCAAAATCGTAAACATGCCCAGGCGATTGCCCGCTAGGACATCGGTGAAGAGGCGATCGCCCACCATCGCCACCCGTTCGATGGGTAAGGCCATGGCTCGGGTCGCCCGACGAAGCTTGCGCCGTGAAGGCTTGCCCGCCCCGGTCTCATAGGGCACCCCGAGGGTATCCGCAATGCGACCAATTCGGTTGGCATTGAGGTTGTTGCTCACCAGCCATAGGGGGACAAGGGCCTTGATTTGGGCCAGCCATTGCCGCACATCGGCAGATGTGTCCGCCTCACGCAAGGGCACCAATGTTTCATCCACATCCAGCACCAATCCTTGTAACTGATGTTGATGAATCACCTCAGGGGTAATGCCCAGCACGGACTCCCCCAGGACTAAATCGGGCTGCAGTAGTTTGCCCCAGCTCATAGGTCTATACCTGTCATGGTTACTCTTCGGCAGTTGCTGAGGGACTGTCCGACTCACTGTCCTGATCGGCTTCAGCGGCATCTAGGGCATCATGAATGGCCCCTTGGGCGGCTTCATGTTCCGCTAAGGTCTGGCTAAAGACATGGGTGCCATCATATCGAGCCACAAAGTATAGGTACTCTGTTTCGGGGGGCGCTAGGCTGACCTCTAAGCTGGCAATACCGGGGCTAGAAATGGGAGTTGGGGTGAGTCCAGGGTTGATGTAGGTGTTGTAAGGGGAGGCCGTTTGCACTTGGGCGTAGGTCAGGGGGTTCTCAGGGGTTTGGCGAATACCCAACCCATACTCCACAGTGGGATCTGCACCGAGGGGGATGCCCTCTTCTAGGCGTCGATTGAACACCGCCGCAATTTCCGGTCGCTCCTCCGAGATCACCGCTTCCTTTTCTACAATGCTGGCCAGGGTTACCCACTCCAATAAAGAAAAGTCCGATGCTGCGGCCTCATACACCGGTAGGGCCACGGCCTCAAAACGGCTCAGCATCACATTGATAATGGCTTCGGGGGTAATGGTTTCCGTGGGGATTTGGTAGGTGTCCGGGTATAAAAACCCTTCTAGGTGGGGCAGGCTATTGGGCAGCCAGGGATACGTCTCTAGGGGAATTTGCTGGGTGGCCGCCAAAAAGTCGGCTGCAGGGAAGAAGCCTTGCTCTTCTAGGGCTGCGGCCATTTGTTCGCGATTCCACCCTTCGGGAATAGTGAAACTCGCTTCCAACACCTCGCCATTCCAAATTTGGGCGGCAATTTCTGGCAAAGACTGCTGGGGAGAGAGCACATAGGTACCCGCCTGATAGCCACCGTCAGCATTCCGAAATCCCTGCCAGCGACTCCAGAGATCCCAAGCCAAGCGTGATCGAATCAAGCCTGCGGCTTCTAGGTCGGAGCCAATTTGTTGGCCAGGAGTACCGGTTGGAATTTGGAGATAAACCGGAGATGGGTCCTCGGTCTCAAGCGTCGGGGTGACGGCAGAGGTTGCCCAGCTCCACCAGGCCCACCCTTGCCAACCCGCTACCCCCATAGCGATGGGTAGAACGCCCAAAAAGAAAATGACTTTGGAAACGCGAGACGTCATGGTGTTGGCATTAAAGATCTACAGCACAATCTGCTAGTCCAAAACTTCCTAGTCTAAGACCTCGAAGAGGGCGGATTCAATTTCGGGGCGCAGGTGCTCAAATTCTTCTGGGGGAACCACTTGTGCTGTCCCATCCGATAGGAGCCGCGCAAAAATCAACAGGGGGTCAACGGGGGTACAAACGGTGAATTCCACATCATCGTGAAAGAAGGTGGCCAAAATCTGGAAGTCTTCACTGGTAGCCTCATCCCCCTGACTCAACAAATCATTGATTTCTAGGGTAAAGCAGTCTTCTTCATCAACGTCAGGCAGCTCCCCAGCCACCGTTAGGGTGACCGCCGTTTTCTGGAGCGTCAAATTCTGTTCTGCGAGCACCGCGTAGGCGGTTGGAAAGAGCACGTCAATGTCTTCATCTTCCACATCGATCAGGGTTTCGTCATCGTCTTCCCCGCCCCCTTCTTCTTTGGCCCAGGCAAACAATTCAATGGGGGTGTCTTGGGGCAGCAATAACCCAAAGACATTGCCGTCTACCTCAAAGGTTTGCTCGACTTGGCAGGACAGCGATCGCCCGGTTTCATCCCGTAATGTCACGATCGAGTCTTCCTGGGCGAATTCAGAGGCAGCGGTCATTGTGGATCTCCTAAAAGGGGTTGCGTTAGAGGCTTAGAGGGCGGGGTTGAGGGGCGGCTGTCTAGCCACTGTTGCAGAATGATGGCGGCGGCTTTGCGATCAATTAAGGCTTTGTTACGGGAGGGGGAACGGCCCTCTGACATCAGCAGTTGCTCTGCTTGGAAGGACGTGAGTCGCTCATCCACATACTCAATTGGCAGCACAATCACCTTAGCCAGTCGCTTTGCAAAATTGCGCACGACCCGGCATTGATAGCCCATGGTTCCATCCATGGAATAGGGCATGCCCACCACCAGTACCTCCACTTGGCGATCGCTCACTAGGGCCTGTAACTGGCGTACGGTGCCCTCAAAAGAACGATGTTCGATGGTGGTCAGCCCTGAGGCGAGTAGCCCTAGGCGATCGCAACCCGCAACACCGATACGCTTGCGGCCAATATCCAGGCCCAGTGCAGAAATGAACTGTGTCACCTAGTGGTTCTAGCCTAAGCGTAGTAGGACAGGAAATCCCTGAGTTCCCATGTAGGGTATCACGAGTCCTGAATGCCCTGTTCAGGGGTCGCGGTGTCTGAGCGGTATGATGCCTTAGCCGACAGCTCTGAGGGCCAACAGGAACCCTGGGAAACCGGGTTATACCAAGACATGCGTCCCGGTATCGGTTTGCCCGCAGGCTGTAGGCCCGACAGCACTTCCTGGAGCTGTAAGCCTTCTAATGCTGTGGGCTTAGTTTCCCTGACCTTATGCCATACTGAGCGGGATAGCATAAGGGTGCGTTCCACCGGTTCCGCCTGAATTTTGACTAAATAATCCTCGCGCTCGGGTTGATAGTCGCGCGACGTAATCCGCAGGGGCATGGCCGGATAGTCTTGCAGGAGTCGAGCCATATGACTCAGCAATTCTGGATAGAGCCAGGTATAGGCAGGATGCACCGTTAACTCGGCTTGATGCTGGCGGCGGGAATCGCGGCTAGCGGTGACCTCAAATCGACCGATCGCGGCCTTGCGCTGGGGCTCAAAAACGTAACCGCAAAGCACATCAATGCCCTGCATGCGCCGCACCAGTTGATTGGCCATGCTTTGCAGGGGCTCGACCTTAAAGTCTTGAATTTGTTGGTCAAAGACTTGGCGCACGAGGGGCGGCATAGCCGCCGTGTCCAATTGATACAGCATCTGGGCATCCGCATTGCTGACCGTGACCACATTGGGCAGATCCGGCTCTTGCTGGGCGAGCTGAGTCAGGCCAGCCGGCAAAATGTCCCAATAGGTGACTTGAGCCAGGGGTTGAAAACCATTTTGGCGATAGAGGGCCAGGGCAGAGGTCTGACTCACGGCCACTTCTGCTAACCACATCCGAGCTTCCCAGACGTTCTCAAAGCAATGGCGCAGGAGTTGGGAGCCAACGCGATCCAAAGGGGTATTAAGACTATTCGATAGGGCCGCAGGGTTGATGGTGACCCGATCCACCCGCCAAGTACTGCGGGTGCGATTAAAGGGCGATACCTCAATTAAGCCGCAGGGTTGATCGCCGCTCTCCGCGACAAAGCCAGACCACCGCTGACCATTCGGAAGCAGCCGCTGCCCCAGTTGCTTGAGCCACAGGGACCAAGGTCGCAGGGCGCTAGATAGCATGTCACGGTGGAGATGGAGGGCATCAACCACGACCAAGTTTGCTTGATCCCAAGTGGAGAGGTGCTCTAGATCTCTGGGGTAAATCGGACGAATCCGTGGGGATTGAGTGGGATCGTTGTTACGAGACATAATGACCGGGGTTGAATAGGGGCAAATCTACCCGAGCTAAAGCGGTATGGGGCTACTCCCTCAAGGCATTAATAGGGCCAGCCTTGGGAGGGGGTGACCTCCTGCTTTACCTGGAGATGCGTCCTCAATTGGGACGTATCAAGACTAGGGGGGTTTGCTCATCAGCATTACCCGCCGGATTGTCCAGTAGCGCTTTGGAGATAACTTGGGGGTCAGCGCCAGAGGTCGCTGCCAATATTTTAACCGCTCTCAAATCGTTCACATCGACGATGGCAGCCTCTAAACCGGTAGCCTGACGGATCTCATCCACCACGGCTTGGCTGTGCTGAGGACCCAAGACGATGAATTGATCGTAGGGGGGTAAGGTGCCGGTGACGTCGTCAATGAGCCGGGCTTGTGGGCCAGCCAGTTGGTAGAACCCACCCCCACGGCGGAGAAATACCTTCATTAAGGCCCCCCCGATAAAGGCGAAGAAGACCCGTGGAGCCCCGACCAAATCAACGAGGGTCTGGAGACCACAGGCGGTAGCCAGACTAGAGGTCGGCAAGAAGTAATAGCACAGGCGCTGGGCGAGCCAACCGGGCTGCACATCACCGGGATATCGCCAACGGCCCTGCATGATGGCAACGGGGGTTTCACCAATGGTAATGATGTCCCCCGGTTGGCTATTGGGAACCACGTAGCGCTTGACCACCTCCACCGGATTGTCGAGATGGGTGAGGAGATGGGTGGGCACGGGCAACACTTGGGCGACGGGGGTGGTGCGCCAGGGTCGATCTGCCTCAGGATTGGGAAATTTGAGGGGCACGACCACATGACCCAGCTTGGGGATGCGCCCGCCTGGACCATAGGTCATGTAATGGACGCGAATCCAGAGGGCTTTGAGCGATCGCAGATCATTCCCCTGAATATCTACCTGGATCCTGAGCTGCGTGCGCTGGCGCAGCTTGACAATGTACGCATACCAATAGCCGTCAGGTCGCGCCTCGGCATCGGGGTGTTGGGGGGTAATGGTGAGGGTAGTGGTTATGCCTGCTAAAGAACTGCCACCGAGCAATGTCGCTTCAGCCCTCAGATCAGTGACCATGATTTCGAGGGCTTGGGTCTGATTGATCAGCTCTGGCTCACCCACAATGGTGTAGTGCTCTGGGTCATATTGCTCCAGATTCCAGTCCCCCGCCGCAAATTGAAGACGATTACCGGGACGGTGGCGATACTGATATTCCACCCTCGCCCAACTCAAGGCAGCTAAGCCAATGACGCCACCGAGTATTACCAGTAACCACAATGTCAATCCCACCAATTTATCCACATAACAACAATAGAAACCGCGATTTGCCCCTGGCGACAGCCGTAGCCCCACAAACCACCATCTGATGCCGTGGACGGTTGGAATCGGCAATTGACGATGGGATCGCTCCGCTTGCTTGGGGCTTCGTACAGCAGTCTATAGAACTTTTGGCCCTTTCCGTTGCCCTGAATTGCGGCAAACAGCACCGAAACCCATAGATACCAATAATTCTGACGGATACAATCATCTCAGGCGATAGCCGCCTCGTGGATCAACGGCCAATCTGGATCCACACATTCAAAAAACTTTACAAAAACTAAAATCTGCGGCACGATCCGATTGATCAGGTTCATGCTTTTAGACTGCCGATGCAGAGGGCAGGTTTAGAGCGCCGTTAGAGGGATTTAGGTCATGGATCGTTTGCGGCAAATAGAGCGGTGGTGTCTCTGGGGGCATGTCCTGTCGATGGCGTTTGGGTTGGCGGGGCTCTTAATTGTCATGCCTCACCCCGAGCTTTTAGAGCCGATTCCGGCGGGACCAACGCTTTATAGCTGGAGTCTAGCGGGGGGCGGCGTTGCTTACATTCTCATGGGGACCGTGGCAGTAACCCTCTACGCTTACCGCACCATTGGCCGCTACGGTTTACTCACCTTTTTGATTCCGGCCTTAATACTCTCCTTGAGCGCTGAACTCCTGGGCACCAGCACCGGCTTTCCGTTTGGGGACTATAGCTATCTCAACGGTTTGGGTTACAAGATTGCCGGTCTAGTCCCTTTCACCATTCCCCTGTCTTGGTTCTATTTGGGCATCTCAGCCTATCTACTCGCCCGAGGTTGTCTTTTAAAAAGTGCGCCGACCTGGGGCCGCCAAATGGGGGCGATCGCCATCGGAGCCCTATTGCTCATGTCGTGGGATTTTGTACTCGACCCAGCCATGAGCCAGACTGCCATGCCCTTTTGGTACTGGCATACCCCTGGGGCATTTTTTGGCATGCCCTATCAAAACTTTTTGGGTTGGTTTGGCACGGGTGCAATCTTTATGACGGTGGCTGCGCTTCTCTGGCGTCAGCAGTCGATTGGCGTCTTAAGTCGTCAGCAGTTGACTGTGCCCTTAATCGTTTATCTGGCCAACTTTATGTTTGCCATGGTGATGAGTCTAGCGAGCCAGATGCTAGTGCCAGTGCTATTGGGACTTTTGGTGGGAGCAGCCCCCGCCATCCTTTGTTGGCGAGCGGCGGCGGCACAACCCGAATCTACGGCCTTTTCATCCGAAGTTGATCCGCTCAACATGGCGGCAACCCCGGTCGGCATGGTGATGAAGTAAATGGGTTCAGTGAACTGGGTCGAGGGGGGGCTAGGGCCATGGGCCATCCTGAGCAGCGCGATCGCCCTCTGCCTCTTTGCCTTTCAGACACCCGCAGTTTTAGTGCTCATGTCGCGCCTATTGCAGGGACCGATGCGTCGTCCGCCCCTAGCCCCGCGTCAGGCTGAGCCCCATCAAGTCGGCACGGTATCCGTCGTGGTGCCGACCCTCAATGAAGCCGAGCGGATCCGCCCTTGTTTAGCGGGGTTGGCCCTTCAATCCCACGAAGTCAGAGAGATTTTGGTGGTGGATAGCCGTTCTGAAGACGGCACACCCGAATTAGTCAAACAGGCCCAGCAATTAGACCCACGGTTCCGTTTGCTGACGGATGATCCCCTGCCTTCGGGCTGGGTGGGTCGTCCTTGGGCGTTGCATACCGGTTACTTACATAGTTCTACCGAGAGTATGTGGGTGCTGGGTATCGACGCCGATACCCAGCCTCAACCGGGCCTAGTGGCGGCATTGGTGGCCGAAACAGAGGCGGCGGGCTACGACCTTGTCTCCCTTTCTCCCCAATTTATCTTGAAGACTCCAGGGGAGCTATGGCTACAACCGGCTTTGTTGATGACCCTGGTCTACCGATTTGGGCCGACCGGGGGGCTCTCTTCTGGGGCAGAACGCACTATGGCCAATGGCCAATGTTTTCTCTGTCGGCGATCGCTGCTCCAATCCCTAGACGGTTATACCTCCGCCCGCAATTCGTTTTGCGATGACGTTACCCTGGCCCGCCATGCTGCCGAACAGGGGGCCAAGGTGGGGTTCTGGGATGGCGCTTTGGTGCTCAAGGTGCGGATGTACGAGGGGCTCAAAGAAACTTGGCAAGAATGGGGGCGATCGCTCGACCTCAAAGATGCCTCTGCGCCAGGTCAGGTGTGGGGTGACCTTTGGTTTTTGACCAGTATCCAAGCATTACCTTGGTTGGCATTCCCCCTTTTGATTGGCAGCTTGTCCTTCGGCGTGACCACACTTCCGATGCAACTGGCCTTGGGGCTTAACATCAGCCTGATCGCCGTTCGGTTCGCGTTGCAATGGGCTATTCTACCCTCCTATGACCTGAGCCAAGCCCAGGGCAAATGGGCCTTCTGGCTGTCTCCCTTCGCCGATGTTCTCGCTGTCATTCGGATTGGGCTCTCGTCTTTCCGCACCCCAACCCAATGGCGCGGTCGCCGCTATGGTTGACCGTTAAAGGATGGGTGCTTGTAGGGCGATCCTTTGACCGGTGGTGGCTAAGGATTTTGAAACCGCTATCAGTACTCTGACTAAATCAGTACCCATTATTCCCGAAGAGCAGGGAGACTGGGCTTCTGTCCGTACACAGTCGAGAAAGTGTTGGCAAACCTGTTTGAGCGGCTCTGCTGGGGTAATCTCAATGACCTCACGGGTCAAATCAGTCGGTTGAAAGTCACCGTCATCTGGAGACTGGAATTGCCCTCGCTGTATGACTAACGAATTCGCCTGCAATTCATCCATGACTAACGTGCCCTGGTCGCCCACGACACACAGCCGTCGCTGCTTGTCGGGGTTGGCCCAACATAGATGCACCGTGGCCTTAAATCCGCTGGGATAGGTGAGATGGACCCACACCACATCGGCAAGGTCTTGGGGAAATAGGGGGGCCGTCCCTGCTTCTGGTTGCAACCAGCCTTGGCCATGGGCTTGTACCGTAGTGGGGGTTTCCCCAAGCCAATTATTGAAAATAGCGATGTCGTGAATTGCCAAGTCCCAGAGCGCATCGACATCCTGGCGTACCGGCCCTAAATTGGTGCGGGTGGCATAGCCGTAGCGCAATGGCCCCAGTTGACCTTCGGCCAAGAGCGATCGCCCTTTTTCAACCACTGGGTGAAAAAGATACGTATGGTCAACGACCAGTTGTCGATTGTGGGTTTCGGCCAATTGGCAAAGGATTTCGCACTCTGAGGCATCGAGGGTGAGGGGTTTTTCCGCCAGTACATGCTTGCCCTGGGTTAGGGCGGAACGAATCAGTTCGTAGTGGGTGGCGGCGGGGGTGGCGATGACCACGCCATCGATATCTGATCGTGCCATCACCGCTGCCCAATCGGTGGTCAACGTCACGGCGTCGGCTAGCTCAAACCGTTGCCTGACCTGCTCTAATTGGGCTGGTCGCGGATCGACGATAGCGACTACTTCGGCCTCGGGAAGCGCTAGAAAATTCCGCAACAGATTCACGCCCCAGCGCCCTACCCCAAAAACGGCCAATCTCAAGGGTGGGTTACTCATGGTGTTTTCGCATCATTGCCAAGATCAGGGTTCATCGTCTTCTGCATTGCTTGGTAGGCAACTTGAGCGGCTTGCTGCTGAGCCAGCTTAATCGACCTGCCCTGTCCTTGGCCCCAACATTGTCCCTCAAACCAGACCTCCGATTGGAAACGGTGGGCATCGCCATGGACGGGGTTAACTTCGGTGGTGCGGTAATCGGGTAAGGTTTTGCAGCGAGCTTGGGTCAACTCCTGTAGGGCGGCTTTATAGTTTTGGCGGGCGGGGTCCTGGCGGAGCTGTTCGGCCAAACGCCCTAGATGGGTATCGAGCCACGGGCGCACCAGGCTTAGATTGCCCCGACTCAGGTACAGAGCTGCCAAAATTGCCTCAACGACATCCGCTAGACGGGAGTCACGGGCGGCCAGATCCCCCGCCGCACTGGGTGCAATGTGCAAAAAGGGTTCTAGGCCCAAATGATCGGCCAAGGTGGTAAGGGTGCGATCGCTCACCAAATGGGATCTCAGGGCCGACAGCTCACCGACGGTAGCGTCGGGATACCGTTCCATTAAAAATTCGGCGGCGGCTAGGCGCAGCACCGAATCCCCCAAAAATTCTAGGAATTCGTTGTTGTGGGTGGGGGAAACGGAGGAATGGACGAGGGCTTGTTCGAGGGCCGCCCAATTAATGTCGGTGGTTTCGGGGAGCCCAAGGCGGGCAATGCAACGGCGCAGGGCTTTAGACGGAGGAAGAAGATCAGTCATCAGGATGGGTTAGGTGCCGTGGGCGATCGCTAAAAGCCGCACCGCTACCGGCTCATTGACCGGCATAACCGAGAGTCGATTTCCCCGCTTCACCACCAGCAGTTCCTCTGGCGTAAATGTTGCCTTGAGCTGATCTAGGGTAATGGCGCTGGCAAAGGTTTCTTTGTAGCCCACCTTGACGGTGCGCCAGCGGGGATTGTCGGGGGGCGATTTAGGATCGTAGTACTTATGGGCCGGGTCAAACTGGCTCGGGTCGACAATATCGGCTTCAATGATGGTCATCAAACCGACGATGCCGGGGGGCTTCGTGTTGGAGTGATAAAAGAAAGCCAAATCCCCCACTGCCATGGTGCGCAGGAAGTTGCGGGCCTGGTAGTTGCGGACCCCATCCCAAATTTCCGTGGGGTCTCGGGCCAAATCATCAATGCTATACACGTCTGGTTCAGACTTCATTAGCCAGTATTGCATCGGTGGGCAGGGCCTCTAAAAGGGTGATTTGGGTGGTTTGGGTGGGGCTGAGGGTCACCAGACGCTGATCGCCTGCGTGGGAAAAGGTGATGGTCAGGGGCTCAGAAGGGCGATAACGCAGCCGCTCGGCCCATTCGATCGCCACAATCCCCGGAGAGAATTCTATCCCGTCCCAGTAGGCTTCTAGAAACAAACTATCAACGGCTGCCCCTTCGAGGCGGTAAAGGTCTACATGGTAGAGGGGCAGGCGACCGCTATGGTACTCGCTAATGAGCGTAAAGGTGGGGCTATCAATGGTGTCGGGAATCTTTAATCCTGTGCCCAGCCCTTTGACAAAGGTGGTTTTGCCGCTACCGAGATCCCCCTCTAAAAGTAGGGTCGTGCCAGCGGCGAGAGATTGGCCGAGCCATTGACCCAGGCGTTGGGTGGTAGCGGCATTGGGCAGCCGCAAGGTTAAGGGGATGGGCATGGCAGGGTAAATAGGACAAATTACAATCCTTGACTATTTTCAGATCAGGAACGCTCAACGGCGGTGTTCCCAGTCTCCACAGGGCAAAACTCACGACGTTACCTAACCTTTTGCTACCGTTGCCGGGAGCAAAATCGTCACCGTCGTGCCCTGCTCTGGTGTGCTATCTAAATAGATATCTCCCCGGTGATTATCCACAATCGCCTTCGAAATGGCTAAACCTAACCCTGATCCTTTGCCCTGGCTGGATCGAGAACGGGCTGGATCGACGCGATAAAACCGGTCAAATACCAGGGGGATAGCGTCTATGGGCATCCCCCTGCCCGTATCCTGCACCTGCATCTGGATGGCGGGCTGGTTGCGCAGTTGCCCATCCCCTAGGCTAATGCTGACCGTGCCCCCCGCTGGGGTAGATTGCAAGCCATTGACCACCAAATTGGTCAGCAGCCGGGTGAGTTGGTCGGGATCGCCCTTAGTCAACCAAGCATCGGGGCTGGGGTCGGTGGGAGACGTCTCTGGGGGTGGCTTAAGGGTGACCGCTGCCTCTGCAGCGATAGCCCTTTGCTCTTCCACCACATCATTGACCAGTTGGGCTAGATCCACCGGGTCTTGCCTAAGGGGCACTAAGCCGCTGTCCTGGCGGGCTAAAAACAAAAGATCATCTACCAATCGCCCCAGCCGTCGGGTAATGCGCTCGATCACCTGAAGCTGGTGCTGTTGTTCGGCCAGGTCGGGTTCTGGGTCGGCAAGGGCCACCTGCACATTGGTCTGGATCACTGCGATCGGATTGCGTAACTCGTGGGAGGCATCGGCGGTGAATTGCTTGAGCTGCTGGTACGAGTCCCGCACTGGGGCCATGGCGATCCCCGATAATAGCCAGCCGATTAGGGCCACAACCCCCACCATGGCACTGCTCCCCAGGCTTAGATCCCAGAGCAAACGACGGCTGGGTTTCGTCACCTCAAACCAAGGGTGGCTGACCCGCAAATAGCCTAAAACCTGATGGTCTCTCACCACCCGTTCGGTCACTTGGCGCATCACCTGACCATCGCCCAAGCGCACGGTTTCACCGGCGGGGTTGGGCCTGACCTTGACATGGAAGGGGGCCGCTAGGGTTGACCAGCGCAGGGTGCCATTGGGACCAAACCATTCCAAATCAATGTGGTCGTCTTCTACGGCGGCGGTATTGTCCCGAAAGCTGGCCTCTACATTGACCCTCAGGGGGGGCGCAATCACCCCGGTGGCGGTGAGGATGCGATCGCTATTCTGATCGGCGATGGGCTCAATCACCAGGGAGCGCTCGACAATTTCGACCACATGGTTGAGGGTGTCATCCACCCGTTCCACTAGAGTAGAGCGCACATAGAGATAGACGCCGCTGGCAAACACCAGCAACACCACGGCGGTAATGGTGGTGTACCAGAGGGCCAGTTGCCGTCGCGTCGCCTGGAACATGGACAGAGTGACCGTTTGACTAGACCTCAAAACCGTTTCGCAGTTTGGGCTTCGGGGTTAAACACATAGCGCTGTTTAAAGTCTGTCACCCCGTACAGATTAAAGGAGATGGTGGGCTCGTCTCCGATCGGCTCGACCTGGTGGATGGCACCGGGGGTAAAGGTAATGATGTCGCCGGGGGACATCAGCAATTCCCCCGCCGGTTCTAGCCGATGGGGGGCGTCAGCAGTGGGCGATCGCCGCCAAAAGTGATTTTTTTCTTGGCCCCCCAGCAGCGCCACCAACCCCCAGGTGGCATGGTTGTGAATGGTGGAGCGGCTCCCCGGTGCCCAGGTCACCATTTGCACGGTCAAGGGAAACTGATGCTCACGATAGAGAAAATTAACGGCCCAGCCGGTTTTCGGATCGGCGTCCTTATATTCCATTTGCAGCCAGTAGGCGCTGGTCAATAAGGTGCGAACCATGGGGGCAATGGCTAACAGCCGCTCCCGATCATCAGAAACCGATGCCAGTAAGTCTTCTAGCTCAGTTAGAAACCGATAGAGACGATAAACGCGTTCAGGCGCTTCGACATCAGCGGTGCCAAAGGTTTCAATCTGCCCATCATTTGTGGCCAACCAGTTTTGGTTTTCCATCCCCCCTCTCCAATAGCACCGATGCCTATCCTAATAGAACGGCGGGTGACAACACCGCTGAGGCGATGTCAGTTTAATAACATCCTGATCCCCTGCCGACTTGCGGTAGGGGATCCCCCTGCGATGTTTACGCCATTACCCAGCGGCGGCCCCATCCATACCGCCTCAAGGCTAAACCAAGGACTTACTGGAACCAGGCAACCTGATTTTCATAAAAGGTCATTGAAGTGAGGACACCAGGCCAGAAGCCATCCGCGTTCTCAATGTTGCCGGGGATATCTTGCGACCATTGGGCCTGAACGTCAGCGCTGTAGTTCAGATAGAGCTTGCCCTCAACAATGGTCCAAGCGCGGGGATCGACCGAGGCGAGATTGCCTTCGCTCAAGGCTTTGGCACAGTAGCCACCGTACTGAGGTGCAAAGGCTTCAGGGTTTGCCCTAAATGCGGCCAGATTCTCAGCACTGCTGAAGCGCCAAGTGGCGTTATTCCATTCGTACTCATACTGGGGCAGCCCTTGGACCGCTGCACTTTCAGTAAAGTAAGCCACGGGGTCAGCACCCCGAATCGCAATACCGCTGCTGGCTTCCACATAAACATCAGCGTGAGGTGGCTCGGTAGCCGTCACAACGTCTGCCGCTGCACAGGGATCTGCTGCCGCACAGGGGTCTGCTGCCGCACAAGGGTCTGCTGCCGCACAAGGGTCTGCCGCCGCACAGGGGTTCGCTGCACAAGGATCCGCTGCGCAAGGGTAGGCGGCACAGGGATTCGCTGCACAAGGATTTTCGACGGCGGCACAAGGGTTGGCCTGTGCTGGGTTAACGCTGGTTTGCAAAGCAACTGCACCTACCGTTAAGACAGAAGACGCAACCAGAGCAGTCAGATATTTAAGCTTCATAGGACTCGGTAAATCAGGGGCAATCGTGAGGGATGGTGTCGCTAAAATCGGAGTAGCGCCAGGCCGTGACTGGGGCATCACTGCCCAAGCCCAAGCGGGCAGGAAAGCAACGGTTCTGTTCAAACCTGGACGCGGTCCAGCGCTGTTAACACTAAACCGGGCTCGAATGAAGGCTCTCTGAAAGCGTCCTGAGAAACCATGAGGTCACTCTGAGAAAATATTGAGAATTAATAACGCGTCTGCCAGTGCCAAACGAATCCGGTCGTTCTCACGCTGCTGTGGGTGCAAAGCCGAGAAACCCTAGGGAAGGTAACCGTAATGAAAAAGCGCCATGGGCAAATCGCCTGGCTCGGAAGCACGACCTTCCTAGGGTTGATGGCCTGTAGTGGCCCTGTTGGGACCTCTGTAGGATCAGACATCCCACCCATGACCCGTGAGCGATGTGAGGCTCAATCGGGATTTATCTTTGTCCCGGCGGGGGCATTTCTAGCGGGCAGTGATATAGCAGAGCGGGACTACGGCTACCGAATTTCGGCGGTGGCCATCGCCACAGATGCCGATGGTCAGGCGGCGGCGGAGCAACGGCTGCGCGATCGCCGTTGGTTTGATCGCGAACCTGATCGGCAATCTCAGCAGCTGGATGCCTTTTGCATCGGCACGAATCCCATCACCCAGGCGGATTATGCCGCCTTCGTCGCGGCGACCGGGCACCGTGCCCCCGGCATTTCTGCGGTTGACTATCAGGAGCAGGGCTTTTTAGTGCATCCCTACGCAGACACCGCGCCTTACCAGTGGCAAGACAAGCAACCCCCCGCCGACAAACTCAATCACCCCGTGGTGATGGTGTCCTATGACGATGCTGTTGCCTATGGTATTTGGCGGGGGGAGCAAGACGGCGTTACCTATCATCTGCCCAGCGCCCTTGCATGGGAAAAAGCGGCGCGAGGACCAGACGGCAATTATTTTCCTTGGGGTGATACTTGGCAGGATGACGCCACCAACTGGGCACAGCACGGCGACTACGGCACCAGCGCGATCGGCACCTACCCCCTCAGCCGTAGCGTGTATGGCGTCGAAGACATGGCTGGCAACGTGTTTGAATACACCGCATCCCTGCGGGATCGTCGAGGGACAACCGTTTCTGTGATGAAAGGCTGTTCTTGGGATGACCTACCCGGATTCTGCCGCGCCGCTTATCGCCACACCCGTCCGGTGGACTCACGACATCTTCTCTTTGGATTCCGATTGGTGCTAGAGTAACCGGCAAGCAACTAAAACGCTTAAAAGATCCGTAAGTTTCTCTCAGGAAAATCTCAGCCTGAGAGCGGTTAATGGCTCTTGGAAAAGGACTTTTTTCGTCTTCATCCAGAGCCCAACTCTGATAAAAATCCTAGGAGAATGCCCATGAACGCTAGATACCTAAGCACCCTTGCACTTTGTTCTGCCCTGTCATTGGGTGTCGTTGCCTGTGGTGGCGGTGCCGATCCCTGTGCTGGTACTGAAGAAGTTGATCCCTGTGCAGCTGATCCCTGTGCGGCTGATCCCTGTGCTGGAAAGGCTGACCCTTG
>CAYGVA010000070.1:7862-17930 GCA_964353225.1 uncultured Leptolyngbya sp. | reverse complement strand
TGCATAGGTTTTGGCTTCGACTTCGCTCAGCCAGCGTAGTACCAGGGACGCTTACATGACGATCAAGGGTTTAGGGCTGAAAGCACCCAATCATTGGGATTATTGCCAAAAAGCTCTTACGCTTGTGGTGAGTGTAAATACTCTGCGTTCCCTGTGGTCGGAAATAGTTGGGCGGCGCTGTTTTGCTGGGCCTATGCCAGCCCTTTTCTAATGACTTTTTTACCGACGATTAAATCCCATAAGACTTTCATGGTCAGCCTGCTGGCCATGGTTGCAATGCTGACAGTTTTGGTTTCCCACGCCCAGGCCCAGCAATCGATTTCGATCCAATCTGATCGCTGGTTAGAAATTCGATCACTGACGGGGGACGTGCGACACCTCAATGCTGGGCGATCCCGACGGGCTAACCTGGGCGATCGCTTGACGACAGTGAACGATGGCGTTCTCACCGGCCACGGCGCATCGACAACCCTGTCAGTGGATACCGGCATTGGGACGATTGAATTACTTGAAGATACGGAACTGTGGATTCAAAGTTTAGATTTTGCGCCCGACCATGGCCGCATTACCCATCTATACGTCCCCCATGGGCAGGTCTATGTCAACTTGCGCCGATTTACCCATCCGGGGTCAGAGCTGGAAATTGAGACCCCGTCTGGGGTGAGTGGGGTCAGGGGGACAGAATTTGGGATGACGGTACAGTTTGATGGGGTGACCGGTGTGGTGACCCGTGAGGGGGCCGTTGCCGCTACAGCCCAAAGGCGTCAGGTCTTTGTGGCAGCCGGGTATCAGACGGTGATTCGCCCTGGCGAAGCCCCCCTCGAACCGGTGCCCATCACCCCCCCTACCCTCGACTACCGAATTGACTACCGGACGACCGGGGGGCGTCGCTGGGCAATGCTGATCGGCCAGGTTTCCCTCGTTAACCGGGTCTATATCGATGGGCAGCAGCAAACCCTCAACTACTGGGGAGAGTTTGAGTACCTGTTGCCGACCACCCGAGGAGCCAGGGTTCAGGTGAGTGTGGTGTCCCCTCTAGACGAAAAAGAGGATTATGACATTCCGCTTCTTTAGGGGGCTTTTATGGCGACTTTTGCCGGGGGGAATGGCCGCGATCGCCACCCTGCTCCTGATCGGTTCTGGAAGAGTTGAAGTGCTGGACCAGGTGGTTTACCGGTTCCTGTTTCAAGGACGCGGTCCGGTGGCCTGGGATGACGAGATTGTCCTGATTACCATTGATGATCCCAGTCTTGCGCAGTTGGGTCGTTTTCCTTGGCCCCGTTACTACTACAGTGACTTGCTCCAGCAACTCTCGACCTATCCGCCTCGGGCGATCGCCTTTAATATCCTGTTTTCGGAGCCCTCCCCTGACGATGCCGAACTGGCTGAGGTTATCCAAAATCAGGGCAATGTCGTCTTAGCCCAAGCCCTTGGCACACAAGGCCAGCCCCTGCTCGTTGTCCCGCCTTTGCGGCAAGCTGCGACCGCCATCGGTCACATTGATGAGCCCGTTGATGGCGATGGCTTCGTTCGGGGGATTGATCCGGTGAGAGGCGGCCAAGTTGCCTTGGGATTAGTCACCGTAGCCCTTGCCCATGGCGAACCCGATGGGGCCATTGCCTTCAACTTGAAGTCTCCTCTGTGGATTAACTGGCCCGGCAATCTTCAGGACATTACCCAATATTCCTTTGTGGATGTCTTGACAGGGCAGGTGCCGCTGTCCAACTTTGAAAACAAAATAGTCTTGGTTGGCGCGACGGCCACCGGCATTGATGATTTACTCACGCCCTTTAACCACAACCCCCCGGCCAGTGGCCTCCATCTTCACGCCGCTGTCATTGACAACCAATTGCAGCAGCGGCCCCTCCATCCTGTCCATATCCCTGGGGGAGGGGTGCTGATTTTATTCGTAGGCCCCAGTCTGAGTGCTGTTTTGATGGGGCGCTCAAATTACGAGCAACTGTTGATTTTTGGGGGCGGTTTAGTCGCCATCTGGGGCTTCGGGCTACTGCTTTTTCAGCAGCAGTATTTACTGCCTTTAGCCCCGTCCATGGTGATTTTGGGACTCACTGGGGTGACGACCATTGTGGGCCAGCGCTTGCAGGAAGACTGGATGCTACGGCGGCTGTTACAGGCCCTGTGGCAAGATTACCGCCGCGATCGCAGTATGTATGCCAAGGGGTCGTTGTTAGAAAATTTCTCAGGTCAGGGGGTAGGAAAAGCGCTGGCGCAATTGATGGCTTTGGCAGAGCAACTGGGCCATGGCCAGACCATTCAAAACACCATTGCCCGCAATGTATCCATTGGCCTCCTGTCGGTAGATATCAACGGCACCATCAACTTTTGCAACCCTATTGTGGCGGCGTCCTTGGGGGTGAAACCCGGGGATGACTTACAAGGTGCATTGGTCCCCGCTTGGTTAGATCGATCCACCTGGTCTGTTGCCTGGGCGGCGATTATCAAGGGGGAGCCGGTACAACCGATTGAGCTACAGCAGGGGGAGCGGTGGTTTAAGCTGCGGCTCGAACCGGCCCTACCGCAAATGCCCTCAGTCAATCGGCTGATGGCCACCCAACCCTCCCAGGGGGGTCTCCTACTTTTAGAGGATATTTCTCGGCAAAAGGCGTTCGATGTTCAACTCCATCGAATGAACCATGCCCTGGCGTTAGAGATCCAGCAACGAAACCGAGAGCTGGATCAGCTGAATGCCAATCTCAAGCAGGAGATTGACCAACACCAAAGAACCCAGGGCCAACTCCTTCACAGGGCGCGCCATGACGTTTTGACCGGATTGCCCAATCGCTATTGCTTTTCAGAGCGGTTGGCAGCGGCCCTTCAACGGTTCCAGCGCCTGGAAACGGACCCTTTTGCCGTGCTGTTGTTAGACTGCGATCGCTTTAAACAGGTGAACGACTCCTTTGGTCACCAGATGGGCGATCAACTGCTGCAGGCCATTGCCCTAAGGCTAAAGCAATGTGTGAAAGCCGCCGATCTAATTTCGCGATTTGGGGGCGATGAGTTCACCATTTTGTTGGCTGATGTGAATTGCTTAGACGATGCCACCCAAGTCGCTGATCGAATTAATGGGCAACTAAAGGAGCCGTTTTATCTCAATGGCACCCCGCTATTCAGTGGGGTCAGCATTGGCATTGTCATCGCCAGCGCTAAATATACGCAGCCGGAGAAAATGCTGCGGGATGCTGACATTGCCATGTATCGAGCCAAGCAAGGGCAGCTGGGCTATACCGTCTTTGACCCAGTGATGCACTTAGAAGAACGGTATGCCCTGAGCCTCGAAAATCATCTCCACCAAGCCTTGCAACTTCAAGAATTACAAGTTAAATATCAACCTATTTTTGCCCTCGATACTAAGGCAATCTTGGGGTTCGAAGCCCTGCTCCGGTGGCAGCATCCCCAAGAAGGCGAAATTTCTCCCGATGTTTTTATCCCCATTGCAGAATCCACCGGTTTGATTGTCCCGATTGGGGCATGGGTGCTCCAACAGGCTTGCCAGCAGCTTCGAGATTGGCAAGACCAAGGGTTGTTGAGCGCCAATACCTTTATGAGCGTCAACCTGTCAGTGCAGCAACTCAATGAGTTTGAGCTGGTTGAAAGTGTAGATGCCATTCTGACCAAAACCGGTTTAAGTAGCCATTGCTTGAAGCTGGAAATCACTGAGAGTGTGATTATCTCCAATCTAGAATTAGCGGGCAATATTTTTTGCCAGATTCAGGCTCGGGGCATTCGATTAGGGATGGATGATTTTGGTACGGGCTATTCTTCCCTCAGTTACCTGCAACAATTTCCCCTCGATACCCTAAAGATAGATCGCTCCTTTGTGAGCTTGATTTCCGAAGACAAGCGCCATCTTGGCATTGTTCGCACCATTAATGACTTGGCTCGCCATCTCAATATGACCGTCATTGCCGAAGGGATCGAAAACGAAGACCAGTTGGATCAGCTGAGGCAAATGGGATGTACCCTCGGCCAGGGCTACTACTTCTGCCCCCCTTTGGATCGCCTCACCCTTGAGTCCAATTACCTGAATAATTGATCGGTGGCAGACGCGTCTAATCGTTCAGGGGACGCTGGCTAAAAAGCACTGTAGAGTGAGGGGTGATCGAGCCCGGTTCTATGGAGAAACGCTGACTTATGCTGGCCTATGTACTGGCCCTTGTGGTGGCTGCGGGCAGCTTGATATTCTATCTGGCTGCGTTTTTTCTGCCGGAGGTTCATCGACGGCAAGACTTTATCTGGAGCGGCGTAGGGCTGTTTTATGCCTTAGTGCTGTGGTCCTGTGCAGGCCGCATTACCGGGGCGGTGCTGTTGGGGCAAATGGCGAGTGTTGCCCTGCTCGGGGGGTTGGCTTGGCAAACCCTGGCCCTGCGGCGGGAAATGACCCCAGCGGCTGTTCGCACCACGGCCACCTGGCAAGCGGTAGGCCAATGGTTGGACGACACGAGTTCAAAGGTGCAGGGGTATTTCCAAGGTCAGTCTTTGGCTGCCGCTGGGGGAGCCATCTTCAGTGATATGCAGCGGGCCATGATGACGCTGCGTCAACGCATTGCTGGCCCTAGGGGAGGGGCGACACCGGGCATTCAGGCGGCACCGTCACCGCCCCCCGCTCAGCCATCCGTTAGAAGACCTGCTCAGGGCGACGGCACCTCAGCCCCTGGGTTGTCCTGGCGCGCGCCCCTCAGTACCGTCAGCACTCAGATGGCGACGGTTACCCGTTGGGGGCGAGAACGCCTCAACAACGTCATCAAACCAAAGGCTAAACCGAAGCGAGCGGTGATTGACATTCCTCCCAGGGCACCATCCATTCCCCGCCCTCAGTCACCCACGTCTGGGGGCGAGGAGCATCAAGACGTGGCTGGAGCTGATTTGTCAGGAGACAGCAGCACTGTTGTTGCCGAGCGCTCCCCACAGAATGCTAATGAAGGCAAGAACGGTGACAGCTCAATAGATTCATCAGATGATGCCCCTAGTCGTCCTAGGGAAGCGGATGACCAGTTGCGAGAAGATGAGCAGCCTATCCCTGGGGCCAGAGAAGTGGATGGTGAGGTGACGAACTGGGATGATTAATTGCTGACATTGGTAGGTAGCTTGATCCGAAACTCTGAGCCTTTCCCTAGCACGGAATCGACCGTCAGGAGCCCACCATGTTTCTCTGTAATGATTTGATAGGCGATCGCCATACCTAGACCAGTACCCTTACCCACAGCTTTGGTCGTAAAGAGGTGATCAAAGATTTTGGTTTGCACCTCCTCAGGCATTCCTACGCCATTATCGGTAATCCGAATCTCTACTTGGCCAGCTTCTTCCATAAGCTCGGTTTGGATAGTGATGCGATTCGGGTTAGCTTTGATCTCATGAAAGCTTTTGCCCTGGTTAGCATCTTCTAACGCATCAATGGCGTTAGCTAGAATATTCATGAAAACTTGGTTTAACTGACTAGGAAAACAAAGGATATCAGAGATAGAACCGTAATTTTTGACAACTTCAATTTCCGGTCGCTGACTGCTGCCTTTGAGGCGATGCCTCAGAATCATGCTTGTGCTATCAAGCCCTTCATGGATGTCATAAGGTACTTTCTCATCTCGATCTGCCCGGGAAAAAGTACGTAAGCTATTGCTAATGTCACGAATCCGTTCAACGCCTAAACGCATAGAATCTAGGAGCTTAGGCAAATCTTCTTGGATGTATTCTAAGTCAATATCCTCGATTTTTTCTAGCAAATCATCGTCGGGATCCGGTAGTTTTTGATGATATAAGTCAATTAATTCAAATAGGTCCATTACATAGTTGCTAGCCGGTTGGATATTGCCTTTGATAAACCCGACGGGGTTATTGATCTCATGGGCAATGCCAGCCATCATGTTTCCCAGTGCCGACATCTTTTCTTGCTGTACCAGTTGTAGCTGAGCTTGCTTTAAATTCTGCAAGGATTGCGACAGCTTAGCCGTTCGCTCTGCTACTTTTCTCTCCAGTTGTTCGTTAAATCCTTTGAGTTGATGGTTTTGTGATTCTAGCGTCTTCATTAAATGACGCATCTTTAGCTGGGTGCGGACTCTAGCAATCACTTCCTCTTTTTGGAAGGGCTTGGTGATATAGTCAACGGCACCAAGATTCAATCCCTTCACCTTATCCAGTGTGTCTGATAGTGCCGTCATGAAAATGACAGGAATATCGCAGGTGGATTGATCATCCTTTAGCCGTTTGCACGTTTCAAAGCCATCGAGACCTGGCATCATCACATCTAATAAAACTAGACTGATGGAGGTATATTCCAATAATTTGAGTGCAGATTCGCCACTTGTCGAGATCGCAACTTCGATGCCTGCATCAGCTAAAGCTTCAGAAAGTACTTCCAAATTATTGGGTGTATCATCCACTATGAGGACAATATCGATATCTGGAATCAAGTTCATTGTTAAAGATTTATAAATGATATTTGACGGTCAGAAGGACAGCAGTCCTGAGATAAAAGTCACTATGGAAAGTTGATTGCAAGTCAGCTGAGATATTTGCTGATCAATGTCTGCATTTCCTCAATCTGAAAGCTTTTGGCTAACTTCAAAATAGCCTGACAAAATGGACGATACTGACTGTCTTGATGTTCTAAGTTGTTTAGGTATCGCCTTAGGGCCTGAATCCGTCCTTGCATGGCCAACTGATGGAGCTGGGTTAGTTCGTCTACAGGGGGTGGCACAATATCGACTGAAGCTATTGGCACTACTGATGGACTGGATGTGCTTGCAGCTTGGTAAACCCAAGTTAAAGATAGCTGCTGTTCTAATAGCGTCAATAGGGTTGGTAGCTCGATGGGCTTAGCTAAGAAGGCATTGGCCCCCGCAGCGAAGCTTGCGCTTTGATTCTGTTCAAATACGCTAGCAGAGGAGGCGATCACAGGAATATCTTGGGCATCGGGAATCTGGCGCAACCGCCTGATCATTTCATGCCCATTCATCCCTGGCATCGTTAAATCAACAATCACCAAGTCAATGGGTTCTGCCACCATCATAGACAAGCCGTTTTCCCCACTGTCTGCCTCTAGAAAATCGAATCCTAAAGGCTCTAATAAATTGATGAAGACAGAGCGATTTTCCCAGGAGTCATCTACTAATAGAATGCGGCGGGGTTGACCGGTAAATCCAATGATTTTTTCTGGCTCAGGCGCATTATCGATCTGGCTCCAACCCGCTGCTGCTGGAAGCTCAACATCAAACCAAAAGCAACTCCCTTGACCAATCTGGCTATGCACTTCCAGGGTGCTGTTCATCAAGGTCACAATTTTATGGCTGATCGCAAGACCTAAACCTGTCCCTTCTGCTTTCTTTTGAGTTGCACCTACTTGCTCAAAGGGTAAAAAAATCTTCTCGACTTGCTCGGCCGTCATGCCGACCCCCGTATCTTGAATCTGAAAACGCATTTTATAGAGAGGTAATGCGTCTAGAGATGTTGACTTGCACTCTAGTACTTTGACTTGTAATGTAACGCTCCCCTGATTGGTAAACTTGATGGCGTTGCCCAATAGGTTGATTAAAACTTGACGCAAGCGTTTTTCATCGATGCTTATCCCTAATGGCAGAGCCTCATCGGGTTGATAGTTAAAGTCAATATTTTTCTGCTCTGCCCGAATGCGACAGATTTCAGAAACGCCCTGCAGTAAGGATGAAAAATGGACATCGCTGGGATACAGCTCCATTTTTCGCGCTTCAATTTTTGACAGGTCGAGGATGTCATTAATGAGGTTAAGCAGGTGATTGCCGCATTGATAGATGATGCCCATACCCTTCATCCCCCGTTCGGTCAATGGTTCTCCCTGTTTGAGGATTTGGGCGTAGCCAAGAATGCCATTGAGGGGGGTTCGTAACTCATGGCTCATATTTGCCAAAAACTCACTCTTGGCCTGATTGGCTGCATCAGCGGCTTGCTTGGCTTGAGCTAGCTCTGCAGTTCGCTCAGCAACTCTGCCTTCTAGGGTTCTGGAGTAGTCTAATAACTGGGTATTGGCAAACTCCAACTGCTGGTTGGCTAATTTGAGGCGCTGCTTATGAAAATTGCTGGTACTGGCAATGGTGCTGACGGTTAGAGCAATGACGGGTGGGATTACGGGAACCAATATGCCATTGAGAAAGCCTACATAGGCCCCACCCAGCAGTAGACCGGCAAGTCCAAAGGCCGCACTAAAAGCCCCTAAAACCCAGATTTTGCGTTTACCTTCACGGTGGTTGATGGTTTCCAGCCACCCACTACCCGCCGCCCCCACCACAGACCACACAACAATCCAGACCCACTGGGCTGTGCCGGACCATCCCCGCAACATTAAGCGCCCTTCCATGGCCCCAGCAACAATCTGGCTGGTTAAATTGGCATGGATAATCACACCAGGGGTGCGAGGAACGGCTGTAAACCAGGAACTACTATAGGGGGTTTCAAAGAAGTCATTGGTGCTGGGGGCGATGGAGCCGATTAACACCAAGCGATCTTCCATTAAACCCTCAGGAATACGCCTCTCCAGGACATCCTGCATGGAAATGGTTTGGAACGCCGATAGTGGCCCACGCCAATTCATTAATATCTGATAACCGCCCAAGTCTTTCTTGCCATACCCGGCGGTGTGGGTCTGGAGGGGAGTAAAGAAGGTCTGACCTAAACCCATCTTTTGGATATCAGCATTGATAACCTCTAAACTGATATCCTCTGTTTCCAGGTATGCCAAAGCAGCTTGGGTCGCCAAGCCAGTTTTGATTGTGCCGTTGTCTTCTGATGACAGTAAACCCCGCCGGATTTTGCCATCGCCATCTAAGACAAGATCCGCAAAAGCGACTTGCTCAGTTTCAGCTAAAGCCGGAGGAGGCGGGACTGGAATTCCAGTCACTTTTTCAATTGCAATGAGCTGGGGGGTGGATTGGAAAACCTCTACTAATGCTTGATTGCCTGGTTCTTCTGGCAGATCGCGATAGAGATCAAGGCCAATCACTCGGGGGTTGTGCTCCCGAATACGTGTGAGGAGGTCTGCTAAGACTTGATCGGGTATGGGCCAATCACCAACAGCCTGAATATCAGGCTCATCAATGGTGATAACAACAATGCGAGTATCTACGGCCTCTTGGGGGCGTAACTGAAAGAATCCATCGCGCACCGCCCATTCGAGCAAGTTAAAAACCCCTAGAAAATTCCCCGCGATGACTGCTATTGCAACGCTGGAGGCTATTTTCCCAGTACTCTGGAATCGCTGCACTTGATTACTGATCTTTGACCACATAGATGACTCAGAGGCCACTTAGAGGCCATGGGGAAGTGGAGAGAGAACCCTCTTATTTAGTCCAGTTTACTGAGACAATCACCCCGCTATCACAGCAGGGCGATCGCTGCTGACCTAGTCTTGCAGACGTGCAATCACAATCGGTGCATCGGTTAGCTCATGAAGGCTGACAGAATCGAGCAATTCTTCCCAATGTTGGATGATCTCTACAGATTCTGGTTGCTCAAGGCGGAGCTGGGCAAACAGCGCAGCACTGTCATACCAGATTCCACTTGTGGCTAAGACCTCTGCGTTGGATAGAGTATCTCCTTCCGCCAAGGTTTCCGCCAAGGCTGGACTGGGCTCAATCCGCTGAATCCAAGCATCAATAAATGGGCTGCTCGGCGTCAACGCACCCTCTAGCGGTAAGGTGACAAACCATTGGTAGTTAGCTCCAACCGCCAACGCTGGAGCCTCTGCCGGGATCGGAATCGCAAGAATGCCACCTTCCCCCGCAACCGATACTTCGGTCCGATACACCAAATTACCCGCTTCATCCTTCAGGCTGAAGATCACGGTGTGAGCTGTTGTCGCTGGGAGGTAGGCCATAATCGTTGGCCGCTCTAACAGGGTCGTACCATAAAAGCTATCTGGCATCACGGCCATCATGGTTACTGGCGATGAGCCATCCAGCCTGCCGTAGAGATTGGCCCGAGAAGCACCACTGGCAGTCTGCCCTGGAGCGGTTTGTTCAGATGGCAGAATAAACTCGCCCCGCGATGCCCCGCCCGCCGCCTGCTGAGGAGCAGAGTTGTCAG
>CAYGVA010000070.1:0-7762 GCA_964353225.1 uncultured Leptolyngbya sp. | reverse complement strand
GGAGGAATAAACTCGCCCCGAGACGCGCCGCCTGAAGCTTGCTGAGGAGCAGAGTTGTCAGCCGGAGGAATAAACTCGCCCCGAGACGCGCCGCCCGAAGTCTGTGTGGGGGCACTATTATCGGCGGGCGGAATGAACTCACCCCGAGAAGCCCCTCCACTGCCCTCGCGAGGGGCACTATTATCAGCGGGTGGTGTAAAGGTCACTGCCAAACCAGGTTTGGCCAACCATCCGATGGGAATCAGAGATAAGGCAGCTAGACCAAGAAAAACAACTAAAAAATCAGGTTTCATGACTCTTCATTCCATCTACGGGGATTAGGGTTTATCGATATGCCAAATTTAATGTTCAGACACTTCGAGAATAAAATGCTTAAAGTAAAGACTCAAAGTATCTGACCGAGATCAAGGCGGGATATTCGTTAGTACGCTGCTACGCTAGGGCTGGCTTACCGGGACTCCTCACAGAGAGTGATGCGCTTTTAGAGAAACCAATGTCCCGCACATCTAGGAACTTACCGGCTGACTCTCTAGCCTAATTCAACCGTAAGCGAATGCATGAGCTTAGACCTCCGTAATTCCTCGTAATTTACTGTTTGATGGTATCTTAAGTATCTTGAACTACTTAATTTAACAGGGGTTTCACCTATAGCCAGTTGCCAACCAATACATAGGCTGACCAGAAAAATGGATCCTCATAGTTGGGATTCGCGAGCAAGGTCAGTTGGGCTTGTCGCAAGGCTTCTGCCTTCGTTGTATTCGGTTGTTGCAAGGTCCGATAAAACTGAATCATCAACAAGGCTGCAGCTTCGTCTCTGACCGGCCAAAGGGTTGCCAATGTGGATCTGGCTCCAGACCTGACAGCGAGTCCGGCTAAGCCTAGAACTGCGCGATTGTCTCCGGTAGCGGTGTTGCAAGCACTCAGTACGAGTAGCTCCACGGCCTGTTCTTGGTTGTTTTCCCGGTTTCTTAGGAGCTCAGACAGCTGCTGAATGTTGATTCGCCCTTCCCAAGTCAACAGGAATGTATCTTCTTGGTTAGAACTAAACTGACCATGGGTGGCCAGATGAACAATGTCGGCGGAACTATTGGTGAGCTGTTCGGCTACGGCACCACTGGTAAAAGCTTCATTTAGCAAGGGGGAGGCCCCGACTCGCTGGGAAACCTCTTCGACTTCCGATGCCACTGCTGGTAGGGCACTAAAGTTATTACGGGCTTCACTAATGCCGCCTACCACTGCGCTTAAGTTGGATTTATCTAGCGATCGCGCGGCCATCAATTGCAGGCCAGGGGAAAGGGCAACAGCATATTTTTCGATCAGATAATGTTCCCCGTCGTATAGCGTCGCCATGGGAATATTGCGCAGCAGGCCATCAAGAACGAAGACCAAGGTCTGGGTCTCTGCCAGATCGGCCTGTTCAATGGGGCGGATCAACCAGTCATACACCTGTTGAGAGACTTGTAACCGCTCCTGTAGATCGGAAGATGGATGGAGTAGCGCCAACAGGTGGCGCAACGTATTCTTCACCTCGGCCTGCTCGATATCCGTAGCGTAGTACCGTAACGGCTGCCCAGCTCTCGACAAGATCACCGCTAGCCGATCCGGTAAAACGATGGGATACAAGACAGCGGCTTGTGAATCGAGTTGATCAATTTGTTCGGGTTGGGCATCTAAGCAAGCTTGCCGAAAGAAATTATCTAATTCGGCCAGTTGTAGGCTCTCAATCAGTTGTCGTGCTTTGCCCAGAGAGGCTTGGTCAGGATTGTCGCTCAATAAAAGTGCGACCAATTCTCGGTAAACCGGCTCAATACTGTCCTGAAACGAAAATTGCACATCCTGATTGACGGTCACTAGGTCTCCCCGAAGGGACTGCAATGCCTGTACGGCCTCGTGATAGGCGGTAATGGCCTCTGGTTTATCGGTCTCTTTTAGCAGGCGTCCCAGTTGCCAGGCTGCTTGGGCCACAATGTCTTCAGCTTGGTGGGTACGGGCCAGGGCCAAGGCTTGTTGGGTCAGATTAATCGCTTCGGGTTTTTGACCCGCTTGGAGATATAACTGCCCTAACTGTTGCAACCCATAGGCTTCAGCCCGAGGATCTCCTAAGGCTCTGGCCGCTTGGATCGCATTGCCCAGGAGTTGGCTCAAGTCATGAATAGACAGCAGTTGATGGTTTTGATCATGCCGGAGCAGGGTATTGGCTAAATTAACGGTGCCATAAATGGAGGGGCGACTGGGGGGTAATTCGGTCAATTGCTGGCGAATCTGAGGGAGTAGAAGCCGCGCTGTCTCCCCTTGATAGTGCCGCAGAGAAAGGGTGAATTGTCCCAGTCGTGCTTGTAGCTGCTGTAGGGGGGTAACTGCTTGTTGCTCAGCCGTTTCAAAATACGATAAAGCCGTTTCAGGTTCACCTAAATCAGCCGCTAATTTGCCAATGTTTAGCAGGATAGCGTTACGCTGCGAGGCTGCTCCAATGCGGTTAGCAATCTCTAAGCTTTGGGCCAAAACATCGTACCCCCCCCTGAAATCGCCCATCTTTTGGAGGGCAGTGCCTAGGCTGTTGAGGGCACTAATCTTTAGATCTGAGTCTGGCAATGTTGCCAATTGCTGATTTATCGCTGTCAAACGCTCACTAGAGCGGCGATAAAACCCAAGTTGCTGTAAAGCTTGGGCTTGGTTAATTTGGCTTCCTAAAACCCCAAGGGTGTCATTGGCCTGCTGATAGAAGTTTTGAGCTTGCTCCCACGTTTCCAGGGCCGTTTGAGATTGCCCCATCTGTAGCCACAAATTGGCTTGGGTATTTAAGGCTTGAGCCCAGAAAATGGGGCTCACTGATTCAGGGTTTTGATCGAGTAACGCCAAACTTTGATCAATGACAACTTGGGCTGCTTCCCACTGCCCTAAAGATTGATAGGCTAGGGATAAGTAACTTAAGCATAAAGCTTGCTGTGGAGGGTTGTTCCTAGCTGCGTAACCTTCCGCCGCTGCTTGCCATCTAGAGATGGCTTCGGCGAAATGACCGGCAGCATATAGATTTCTTCCAGTTTCTAAAAGGGCGGCCGGATCCGTTGTTGTAAATGCTTCAGAGGAACGATCTCTGACGAAGGGGGGCTCCGTGGAGAGTTCTGGGGTGGGTATGGCCTGAACGGCTGTTGGTACGACGACCAGACAGAAACTCAAAAAGCCTAGGGCAATCATCTGCCAGATTCGATTGAGCCTCATTACGGTTTGACCTTTGTCATTAGTTTTAACATGCCCGTATTTTGGGGTCTTTTTAGTCAGGGAAACCACGAAACGCAAGCTTATTCTTGCGGCAAGATGGCGTTAGTGTTGCTGAGCAGGGATGCGTTTAGAAGGGATTGAATCGGATAGAGAAGTAGAGGCCATTCTCCTGGAGAGAGTTGCCTTGAGAATTGGCTTGGGTGAGTGGAATCCCCCAATCGAGGCGGGCGAAGAAGTTGTTTTGCATTTGCCACTGTAAACCTAGACCTGTAGAAATCAGAAGGTTGGGATCGGGATCGGAGAGTGCCCCGCTATTCCAGCCCATGCCAAAGTCCACGAAGGGAGTTACATGCAGAATACCGTTGACTTCTGGGACCCGCAGAATGGGTGCCCGGACTTCTGCTGAGGCCAAAATACCGTTGTCCGTTAGTATTTGATCTTGCCGGTAGCCCCGAACCGTTTGTTGTCCGCCGAGACCGATTTGCTCTTGGGCTAAAAGGGCATCAGGGGTGAGTTGCACATCAGTCCGTAGGACCAGCAGGGTTTCGGGTGCTAATAACCGTATCCATTGCCCTTGGCCTCGCCAACTGAAAAATTGGCTATCCGGTTCTGCGTCATTAATGGTTGCCCCGAAGGCACCCAGGCCGAAGCTAAATTGAGATCGCAGCGCAAAAACCGCCTGAGTTTCCCGCCGAGTCCACTCCTGGGTAAACCGTAGGGCTGAGATCCGAATGCGACCCTCAGCATCAGCCCCCAAGCTAGGGAATGGAATGGGTGTCCCAAAGTTGCCCAAAAACTCGCTTTCACTTTCTCGCCGTGAGACCGTTAGGCTAAGGGCCAAATCTTCGCTAGGGGTTTGAACGATGGGTTGACGATAGGTGAGTTCGTAGTAGCGAGAGCTCGATTCAATATTGAGAATGTCAAACGGTTCCTCAACAACTCGGCTGCCGCTCAATCCAGTCCCAAAGTTGAGGGTGGCATTGTTGGGGCTAACTGGAATGGTGTAGCTGAGATTGACGCTATTGCTGCCCTCAGTATTGGCATAGGAGATGCTGAAGCGATCTCCTAAACCGGTCAAATTGCCGTGGGTAAACCCAGCTTCACGGCGAAAACTGCCCACACTGGGAGACCGAGCATTACTCAACGCCAGCTCACTGCTGACCGCATCCGCTTCGGTAATGGCGACATTGAGAATGCTAGTGCCCGGTTGCACCCCCGCCGCCAGCTCAGCCGAGATCGTTGCAATCAGTGGATCAAGTTGCAGGAGTTGCAATCCTTGCAACAAGTTGTCGATATTCATCGGTTCAGCGCCAGCCAGACCTAAACGACTACTGACATAGGCCGGATTAAGCCGTTGATGACCGACGACATTAATCTCGTCTAAGCGCCCTTCAATGACCTGAATTTGGACGACCCCTTGATCTAGCGTTTGTTGGGGGATATAGGCCCCTGAAGTGACATATCCTTGGTCAACATATAGTTGGGTGACGGCAACCCGCGCCTCGAACAACTCCCTAAAGGTGATCGGTCGGTTGGTAAAGTCAGCCGTAACGGCGGTAAATTCATCTGCCCTAAAAACTGTACTTCCTAGCACCTCAAATCGTTCCACCGTAATCGTTTGGGGAATATCTGCGGGCGCGGTATCGGGGGGGACGATCGGGCTAGTTGGTGAGGGTTGCAGCAACTCCTCTGGGGGTGGCAAGGAGGGGCGCGGTTGTGGAATAGGTAAGGGAGCTGTGGATGGCGGTTCCGCATCGTCTTGGAAAATCGGCCCGAGGAGATCCTGGGTTTGTGCCAAGCGGGGTGAGACTCCAGAAATGATGTCTGTTGTCTGAGCGGGGAGAACCGATGCAGGGTTGCCTGGGAACTGGGTGCCCCAGCTGGGGGCAGCCACTATTAGCCACAGTTCAGGCCAAAATGCCAAAGCAATGACTGCTGACCGCAGCCGTAAGTTGAGCGTGAAAATAAAACCCATCAGCTTAAACTCTCTAAGCCAGGTATCTTGCACCATTTGTCCTAACCGATCGCTTGCAACAATTCCTGGCAAAATCACCCCACACCCTCTGCTTAGAATTCATGGGCTGTCGCATTTCTCCCTTGTTGTGCCAAGCCCTATTTGATAGCCCCCTTTGTTACAAAAGGCATAATCCTTGGGAGACAAAAGCTATAGCCGTCAAGGAAAAGGAGGTGCAAAAATCGAAATAGTTGCCCCATCACCTATACGACTTTCCTGGATTCAGTAGCAGCTTTTAGACATTAAGCAGAGCCACTTCCAGAGCCAATAATATGGCTGATTTCATCAAAGTAGACAGTAAATGTGACATTGGCGTGACGGCCCTTTAAGCTGGCCGACTTTAGCGACAAAAATTCACATTACCCCCGACATTGCGCCCTCTCAACTGGCACATTGGGCATTTAGAACGAAGGAATGAGGATCCCAGGAATTTTCTCCCACAAAATTTTCAATAGCCAGCTTCTATTGAGAAACCATGGGAGGTAGTTCAAACAAACCACAAAAGTCTGAAATGCTTTTTATAAAAGGCTTTCAAACTTAATTCCCGAGTGTGACACTTTAGGGTGCGGAAAGTGGGTAACCCATAAATTGCCTTGCTAAAACGGTAAACCCTGCCAATTAGAGGGGTGTAAATCCTTGGGGCAGGCTTCGCCTCGCTGGAGGCGTTAGGGGTATTTGGGCGATGGAGAACGTTGTAATTTATGCAGTCTTTAGGAAATTTCTGGCAAATAAACTACACGACCTGGTAAATTGCGGGCAGAGAAAAATACCTTGACCTACAAGGATTTAGCGTATTGGCCTTTTGGTGTTTTCTGAGTTTTTGGTAACGTGATTACGTCGTTTCAAATATCCTTTCTTCAGAACATTTCAAGCCGTGTAGATTACCAGTTCTCTAGGCCCCACGACTTGGCAATCTTCGAGGAGAGAAAAACCAAGAGAATTGTCAAACCCGCCAGCCCAGCGAGAAGATAATGCCAGCGGTATTCGGAGATGATGTCGATGTTTCCAATCGTGGGGATAGCCGCCACCATTCGTGACCAGATGTCAGGCTATCGGAACTTGTTTTCGCGCCAATCAGCCTTTGAGCATGTGGAACGCTACATCAATGGTTTACTGCTGAGTGGCAATAAAACCCTTCAAGGCATTCACAGTCAATACGTCTGGCGTGATGAAACAGAGCGAGTCAATCATCGCGCCATGCACGCGGGCGTCTTTAAATCACCCTGGCCCCGCGAGCAAGTCATGACCAGGCATCGTGCTGAAGTCGCCCGCGATTATCAGCCCCAAGAGCGTCAAGTCATCAGTCTCGACTGGACCCACGGTCACCACGAACGGGGCAAGCAGATATTTGGAGTAAAGCGTCAATACGACTACGTCAATGGTCGACTGAGTCAGTACCATACGATGCTCACCGCCGTTCTGGCCAGCCGAGCGCGTTTGGATGGGATTGCGGTGGAAGTACAAGGGGCCAAATGGGAAAGCAAAGAATTGGCTTACCTCCAAGCGAGCCGTCAAGAAAGCTACGACAATACCGCAGCGGTGATGGAACGGCTCAGTGAATTAGTGGCCTATCAAAGGAACCGCCAAGCCTATCAAAGTCGCAGCAGAACTACGTCAGACCTCGGTCATTGCCTTTCGGCCCTACCAGATTCGTCAACGCAATGGCGAGCAGAAGGAACTATGGGCCTTTAGCAAAGTCTTGCGCCTCAAGAAAATTGGTCGTAAGCGGATTGTCATGGTGCATGAGCACGAAGATTTATCAGATCCGCCTCGCTTTCTAGTCACCGATGCCTTGCATTGGGATGTCAAGCGGATTGCCATTATCTGGAGCTATCGCTGGCCCTGTGGGATTTTTCCTGAGTTCACCAAGGAAATCTGTGGTCTGGAAGCGGCTCAGCTACGCAACGAGGAGGCGGTCAAACGCCATCTCTGCTTAAGTTGTTTGGTAACCGTCCCCTGAGCGGAGTCGAAGGGGACTTTTTCGGGAGATCTGGCTTCGACTCCGCTCAGCCAGCGTAATGTGTGGGACGGTTACAGTTGTTTGGCGCAGTCGATGCTCCAGAATGCACCGTTGGCTGGGGGGAAATCGGAAAGATTTGGCTTGGCAAAAAAAACGCCAAGTATCGGGCAGAGGCTCTATGGGCTGACTCGCGAAACCGTCATGCCGATGTTGCAGTTAGCTCATGCTCTCTTTGAGCAAGGGCGTTCGGTTGAGCAAGTCCTGGAGGTGATGATGCCTACTTAACATGTGCCTCTAGCACTCTTTTTTCTCTCCCTGAAGTTTACAAGGCCGTGTCTAACATCTGAATGAGCCGCCTAACCCTATGCAGGAGTGGACGGAATTTACCATCAAGACAACGATACAAAAATATTGACCGCTGCTCAGCTCGACGTTAAAAATAACTGAATAGTTGCCCCCAAGCGGCAACTACTCTCCAGACACAGTGATGTAGGCTGGGTCAAAGAAGTGAGACCCGTAACCGTCCCCTGAGCGGAGTCGAAGGGGACATCTTGCATAGGTTTTGGCTT
>CAYGVA010000069.1:0-17998 GCA_964353225.1 uncultured Leptolyngbya sp. | reverse complement strand
TCGGTGATATAGAGGCGCTCGGATATGAACTTATCAAGAGTTGGAAGAATGATCGGATCTGTATGATTCCTTTCCATCCCCAGCACTTTGTGGATGGCTACCACAGTTTTTACTTTCGTCAATTGGATGCGTGATGAGTATTCCGGTAGTGACTGAAACCAGCATTCATAGCCTGGTTTCAATGAATTGATTTGTGCGATCGCTACTTATTGTCTTGAGGTTGTTATGGCGCTCTCTCCGAACCTATTAAACGCAAACCACATCGCCGTTGACTTTGACCCTTTTGCCGAAGGGGAACTGGTCAATACCGCCGCCGCCACCGAGTCCCAACGGGAAATTTGGGCCTCGGTACAAATGGGGGACGAAGCCAACTGTGCCTACAACGAATCCCAATCCCTAACCCTACGGGGACCCCTGGATATTGACGCCCTGCGCGCAGCCCTACAAACCTTGGTGGATCGCCACGAAGCCCTCCGCACGACCTTCAGCCCCGACGGCACCACCCTGTGCCCCCAGGTCAACCAAACCCTGACGGTGCCCCTGCAAGATGGGTCTACCCTACCCCCAGCGGAGCGCCAAACGCAGTTAGAGTATCGCTTACACCAGGCGGTCTTGACCCCCTTCGACTTGGAGCATGGCCCCCTGTTTCGGGCGGAAATTCTGCGCCTAGAACCCACCCTGCACCAGGTCATTTTGACCGCCCACCACATTGTTTGTGATGGCTGGTCTTGGGGGGTGATGCTGCCGGAATTGGGGCAGATCTACAGCGCCCTCATCCAGGGGGCAACCCTTGACTTGCCGGAGCCAGAACCCTTTAGCCAGTACGCCCTGCAACTGGAGGCGGCAGCCCAGAGTGCTGAGACTAAGGCCACTGAGCAATATTGGCTGGATCAGTTTGCTGGCTCGGTGCCCGTGGTGGACTTCCCCACCGATGCCCCTCGCCCGCCCCTGCGCACCTTTGACTCCGCTCGCGAAGATTGGGTGCTGGATGGAACGCTGGTCAGCCAACTCAAGCAGTTGGGCAAAGCCAACGGCTGTAGCTTCATGACCACGCTGCTGGCGGGGTTTGAGGTTTTTCTCTATCGCTTGACGGGGCAAGCGGACCTGACGGTGGGGATTTCCGCCGCAGGGCAGTTGGCAGCCGAGCAGTACCATCTGGTGGGTCATTGTGTAAACTTGCTGCCTCTCCGCACCCAAGTTGATCCCCAACAATCATTCCAAACCTACTTACAAAAGCGGCAGTCGGCTCTGTTGGATGCCTACGATCGCCAACAGTTCACCTTTGGCAGCTTGGTGCGGCGCTTGGCGCTGCCTCGGGATGCCAGTCGCATTCCCCTGGTGCCGATTACCTTCAACCTGGATCAGGCCCTGGATCCCAAGCAATTGCGCTTTGAGAGGCTCGATGCCACCTTGGCCTCCAATCCCCGTAGCTTTGAAAACTTCGAGATTTTCATCAACGCCACAGAAGCCCAGGGCCAACTCACCCTGGAGTGCCAGTACAACACCAACCTATTCCAGCGGGATACCATACAGCGCCGTTTGGCGGAACTGGAAACCCTGCTGCGGGGTATTGTTCAGGATCCCCAGCAGGAGATCGCCCACCTGCCCGTCTTGCCCGAAGCGGAACAAGTCTTGCTGCGCGAGTGGAATCAAACCCAGGTATCCCTGGAATCCGTCCGTCCCATCCATCAGCGGTTTGAACAGTGGGCGACCCAAACTCCAGAGGCGATCGCCGTTGAATTTGCCGGGCAGTGCCTCACCTATGGAGACCTGAATCAACGGGCCAACCAATTAGCTCACCACCTGTGCCAGATAGGCGTTGGCCCCAACACTCGGGTGGGGCTGCACCTGGAGCGCTCCCTAGACTTGATGGTGGCCCTATTAGGGATTTTGAAGGCTGGGGGTGCTTATGTGCCCTTAGATCCGGCCTATCCGGCAGATCGACTGCGCTTCATGGTGGACGATGCCCAACTGGCCGTTCTCATCACCCAGGCATCCCTCCGCAGCACCGCCCCAACGACCACGGACCAGGTGATTTGCATCGATCAAGACTGGCCCGCAATCGACCAACAGCCCACCACCCCTCTGAACCTGGATCTGGACGGGGATACCCTGGCCTACGTCATCTACACTTCCGGTTCTACAGGTAAGCCCAAGGGGGTTTGCCTACGCCATTGCAACCTCAGTAACTTCCTGATGGCCATGGACCGGACCATCGGACTCACGGCAGCGGACCGTCTCCTAGCGGTCACCACCATTTCCTTTGATATTGCGGCGCTAGAACTATACTTGCCCCTCGTCAACGGGGCTCAAGTCGTTCTCGCCAGTCGGGAACTGGCGGGGGATGGCCCGGCCTTGGCTCAGGTCCTCCAAACCGCTGGCATCACCACCATGCAGGCCACCCCCGCCACCTGGCAAATGTTGTTGACCACGGGTTGGGCAGGTGATGGCGCGTTAACCTTGCTCTGCGGGGGTGAAGCCCTGCCCCGAGACCTCGCGGATCAACTGCTCCCCCGCTGCCATACCCTCTGGAACGTTTACGGCCCCACAGAAACTACCATTTGGTCCACCTGTACCCAGGTGCAGGCGGGCACCACGGCTATCCCTATCGGTCGCCCCATTGCCAATACTCAAACCTATCTTCTGGATGCCCACCTACAACCCGTCCCCATTGGGGTGGCTGGGGAACTGTACATTGGCGGTGAGGGGGTAGCCCTGGGCTACTGGCAACGCCCAGATCTCACCCAAGCCCGGTTTCTCCCCAACCTCTGGGGGGCAAGCAACGCCGATCTCCTCTATAAAACTGGAGACCTGGCCCGCCATCTATCTAATGGCGACCTTGAGTACCTGGGGCGACTGGACTTGCAGGTGAAGCTGCGGGGCTTTCGCATTGAGTTGGGGGAAATCGAATCGGCCATCAGCCAACACTCCGCCATGCGCGAAGCCGTTGTGATCGTGCGGGAGGATGTGCCCGGCGACAAGCGCCTGGTGGCCTATGGCGTTCTAACCCCTGGTGCAACCCTGACCTTGGGGGATTTGCGCCCCTTTCTTAAAACCACCCTGCCGGACTACATGGTGCCCTCTGCCCTGGTGACCCTAGATGCCTTGCCCCTCACCCCCAGCGGCAAGGTAAATCGCAAGGTACTGCCACCCCCGGACGTTACGACCCAGGCCACTGCCACCGTTGCCCCCCCTGAAGGGGAGGTGGAGCAAACCCTAGCCCGAATCTGGGCCGAGGTGCTGGGGGTGCAGATTGTGGGACGCTACGACAACTTCTTTGATCTCGGGGGTCACTCCCTACTGGCGGTACAGATTGTGGTGCAGTTGCAGCAGGTGTTTGACATTAACTTACGTATGCCCGCCCTGTTTGAACATCCCACCGTGGCCGCCCTAGCGGCCCACATTGAAACCATCCGTTGGGCTACAGCCCCTCAAATCGATGACATGACTGGTATTGACGCTGACTTTGAGGAGGGCGAACTGTGAATACCCTAAATCTGGAAACGCTTACGAAGGCACCGCCCCAGCGCCCCCTCTCCAATCTGTTAACGGATTTACGGCAGGCGGGGGTGCAGGTGTGGTTTGACGGTGATCGCCTCCGCTATAAAGCCCCTAAGGGAGCCCTAACCCCAGACCTAATGGGGGAACTGCGCGATCGCAAGGCCGACATCCTCACCTTCCTTAAAACCGTGGCCGACGACACCGACCCAGCCCCCACCATCACCTCGGTGGATCGTCAGCAACCCCTACCCCTCTCTTTCGCCCAGGAACGGTTCTGGTCCCTGGCCCAGCTCAACCCCCAGAGCCCCGGCTTCAACACGCCCATGGCCTATCGGTTTACGGGGCAGTTGAACCGAGCGGTATTAGAACGGAGCTTGGCCAACATCTTGCAGCGGCACGAAATTCTGCGCACCACATTTACTGCGGACAGTGGACAGTTGTGTCAGCGAATTGCCGCTCACCTACCGCTACCTCTGGAATGGATTGACCTCACCCATTTACCCACTGAGGACCGGGAAGCGGCTGCCCAGGACCGAGCCAATCAACTAGCTAAGTTACCCTTCGATGTAGCCCTAGGGCCACTAGTGCGGTTTCACCTGTTGGCCCTAGGGGCAGACAATCACATTATTTTGTGGAACTTCCACAGCATCATCTGCGACGGCACTTCTCTGGATCGCTTCTTCCAGGAGTTTGTCGCCCTCTACACCGCCTTTGCCCAAGGGCAACCGGACCCGCTGTCCCCCTTAAACGTGCAATATGCTGACTTTGCCCATTGGCAGCGCCAGCAGCTACAAGGGGAAACCCTGGAACGTTTGCTGGACTATTGGCAGGGTCAGAGCCAAAAGCTGCCGGTGTTGCCCCTACCCACAGATCGTCCCCGCCCGCTGCAACCCCCTAAGCAAGGAGATCGCTGTGTGCGACTGTTGCCCAAAGCCTTAAACAACGGGCTAAACCGAGTGAGCCAAGAAGCAGGCACGACGCTGTTCATGACCCTGCTGGCTGCCCTCAAAATCCTGCTATACCGCTACAGCGGTCAGACGGATCTGGTGGTAAATGCGGCGATCGCCAATCGCCAACAGTCGGGGGTAGACACCATGCTGGGCTACCTCCGCAATACGTTGATTCTGCGCACGTCCCTAGAGGGCAGCCACCCTGAAGTCGTGCCCAGCTTCCGCAACATCCTAGAGCGGGTGCGCCAGGTATCCCTCGCTGCCTACCAACATCAGGATTTGCCTTTTGAGCGGCTAGTTGAAGACCTACGCCCCGAGGGTGTAAGGGATGGGGCTCCCCTCTTCCAAACGGCTTTTGCTCTCAACCCCCCCTGGAAAGGTCACCAGGGCATGACCTCCCAATGCGAGTTGCCGGGGGTCACCCTCAGCTCCCTCTTTGGCTATGTGTACATCGGCACTACCAGCTACGATCTGGCCCTAACCATGCGGGAAACCGATAAAGGTCTGCGGACGGTGTTTGAATACAACACCCATCTGTTTGATGAAGTCACGATCGAGCGCCTGATCGATCAGTTTCAGGCCCTGCTGGCAGGCATTGTGACGGATCCTAACCAGCTCATTGATCGCCTACCTCTGCTGTCCTCCGCCACCCAGCAGCAGATGCTGGCGGATTGGCCAGAAGCAGTGGTCCTCGATTCGCAGCAGCAGCTGTTGCCAACCGGGATTCCCGGCCAGGTGTATCTGACGGAGCAGGGGAAAGCGCAGGCCCTCCTACCCATCACTTCAGAATCGGCCATTACTCTCCAGATCAGCCCAGAGCAAAGCGCGATCGCCCTCTACCCCACCGGGCAGATCGGTCGCCGCCATGCCAACGGCACCCTCATCCTAGATGCTGATCGCGTAGCCGAGGAACCCAATAGATCGGCTCCCGTTGCCCCTCGCGATGAGTTGGAACAGCAACTGGTCGAGTTGTGGGAAGCCACCCTAGGGATCTACCCCATCGGCATCCGCGATAACTTTTTTGAGCTAGGGGGCTACTCTCTGCTGGCGATCCGTTTGTTTGCCGACATTCAAAACCGCTTTGATCAAGATCTGCCCCCCAATCTGCTGTTCCAAGCGCCAACGGTCGAAGCCCTCGCCAACGTCCTACGCCAAGATGACTGGACCCCCACCTGGACCAGTCTGGTGCCGATTCAAACCCAGGGCACCCGTCCTCCCCTATTCTTCCATGGGGGAGCTGCCGATGCCCTCACCTGGGCCGAATTTGCCCGTCGGTTAGGCCCCGATCAGCCTTTTTATGCTTTGCAGCGCCCAGACCTGGCCGGTGCTCCCCTGGCAGATGACTCGGTCGAGGCGATCTCAGCTCAAGTTTTGGCAGAAATTCGCACCGTGCAGCCCCACGGCCCTTACCAGCTAGCAGGCCATTGCTTTGGGGGCATGGTGATGTTTGAAGTGGCTCAACAACTACGCACCCAAGGTGAAGCGGTGGCCCTGCTGGCCTTAATTGATGCCTATGCACCCACCACAATCGCCCCTGGCGCTCAACTGCCTCAATGGCTCTATCGAGCCTACCAACAGGTTGACAAAGCCCTGTTTTGGCTACAGAAAACCGGCCACTATTACGGGGTCAGCCAAGGGTGGGAGCCCTTTCGACAACAGTGGTTTGGCCTAGGGCAACGGGCTCAAAAAAAGCTGTCCTTTAACCGCCAGCCGCAGCAAAACCAGACCCAAGATCCGAAACCATCTGCCTCTTTATCCAGATCGACAGCGCCGTCGATCCTTCCCTACGAGATGCGATACGCCAGGGTTGAAGAGGCTTGCAAAGCGGCCCGACGCATCTACATTCCGCAACCTTATCCTCAACCAGTGGTCGTCATCAGTCCTAGCGCCCTACTAGAGCGCTGGCGGTATGCAACGATGCAGGGCTGGGGAGCAGTCCTCACCGGGCCAGTCACCGTCGCAATGGTGCCCGGCTTGACCGGTAATTTATTTAATCGAACGGCACTACCCAAATTGATTCAAGCCCTGACCATGTATCTAGAGACCTAATCCTTTAAGCCGGTCATACCCGTGCCACCAAGCTTTCGACACTAATGACGTCAAAAAGCCTATAGATAACCTGGCAGCGCACCGGAGGCTGTTTCAAATCAGCGATACCTGTCACCCACTTCATCCCCCTTGCTGCCCATGATTGCTCCCCAAACCCCAGGCTTAATATCACCTCATCACCAGATCCAGGAACTAGAAGTGGTGCAGATTGTGCCAAGATTGCCTCCCTATACTGATGGTGTCGGCGACTATGCTCTGCGCCTAGGAGAACAACTCTGGCAAGATCATCATATTCGCTCCCACTTTCTCGCCTTTTGCACAGGGTTAGAATTTACGCCCCTAAACCATGGCTTCTCAATTTCTAGCCTTAAAGCACATACCGCTGAGGCCTTGTTGCAGGCTGTTCCAGACTCTGCCCAGGCCATCATGCTCCACTACAGTAATTACCCTTATCTGCAAGGCCCGCTGGATGCACCTTTTTGGTTTCCCAAAGCCCTCAAAATATTAATTCAGCAGCGTCATATCCCACTAATGGTGATGTTTCATGAATTGCCGACGCTTCAATTTAAATCCCTAAGATTTCTCCATCCCCTACAGCTCCAAATTTCACGACAGCTCACCCAACTGGCAAACCAAACCCTCACAGATAGTGCCCGCTTCAAAGAGCAGCTATCCCGATGGACCCCCCATCCCATCCCTTGTATTCCTGATTTTTCTAACGTTGGGGAGCCGGCCAGCACGCCACCCCTGTGCGATCGCCAGCGGCGGCTAGTGATTTTTGGTGGGCATGATCGTGGTCGTATTTACCGCAATCATCTGCGACACCTGCTACACACCTGCCAACAACTCAACCTACAAGAGATTGTCGATATTGGCAGCCCCCTCAACTTAGATATCCATGATTTTGAGGGGGTTCAGATGACTCAAATGGGGTTCCAACCAGCGACAACTGTCAGCGAAATTTTATTAGCATCCTTTGCTGGCATGATTGACTACACCCGTTTCCCCGGTGACTTGGGTAAGTCCAGCGTATTTGCCGCCTTCACCGCCCATGGCTTATTGCCGCTTTCTACGACCTACAACCCGTCAGAAGCAGATGGCATCCATCTCAATCAGCATTATTTGACGCCCCAAACCCTGGCACCCCATAACACTGCCACCCAATTGCAGGCGATCGCCACCAGCGCCAACACCTGGTACAGCAATCACAGCCTCCAGAAAAACACTGAGGTTTTCGCCCAACATTTAGCACAAATGCTGCATTAGCCTGCCGGGATACCTTTTCTGACCTGGCATTAATAATCACGATCTCTACACTATCAACTCAGGAAAGCACATCCCTAACACCCATTGTCAGTCCATGACTCCTCAGCAGGAATGAGTGTTGAGCGTTTGTAGCCCTGCCATGCACTCAAACTGCAACCTTAAAGCTTACGTGAAGCTGACGATCTATTTGTATGAAGCAGTATCATTTCACTTGCCTAATCCTCGGTAAATACGTACATTGATTCTTAGTCATACAACCTTAACGTTATCCGCTGCACCTCTAAAGGGCTGGTTTAAACGGGTGAAGATACCAAGGGGGTGAGCACAAAGCTTAGATCACCCCTATCGTTGTCTCTCCCATGATGAGAAACAGCTTCATAACGTCACCCGGTAGACTCCTGTAATGGGATTAAACCCAATTGGGTGAAGTGCTTTTTAGTGGATTAATTGAGAAGTTTGAAAGGGCTGGAATCTAGCATAAAAATCCATGAAAAACTTTGCCGAGATTGAAAAATAGACATCTGCTTATATGTGTTAAAACCATCTAAAAAGCGTTATTAAGATGAAGAAAATAATTCCAATTTCTCAACCTTCAATTACAGATTTGGAACTGTTCTACATAACGGATGCAGTGAAATCTGGATGGGTGTCTTCCCAAGGTAAGTACATTGATGAGTTTGAGCAGTTATTTGCTGACTACTGCGGTACGCGTTACGCTCTGTCAACCTCTAGTGGAACGACAGCATTACACCTAGCACTGGTTGCCTACAATTTAGGTGTCGGAGATGAAGTGATTGTTCCAGATATGACCTTTGTTGCCACAGCTAATGCGGTTACCTATGTGGGCGCAAAGCCTATTTTTGTCGATATTAATCCACAGACTTTATGTATCGATACCCAGGCAGTTGAGCAGGCCATTACCCCTCAAACGAAAGCGATAATCGCTGTTCACATGTATGGTCATCCCGCTGACATGGACACCTTACGAAACATTGCCCAGCGACATAATCTAAGGCTCATCGAGGATGCCGCAGAAGCGCACGGAGCAACCTATAAAGGTCGGCGCACAGGTTCACTTTCTGACTGTGGCGCATTTAGCTTTTACGGTAATAAGCTAGTTACCTGTGGTGAAGGCGGTATGTTGACCACCAATGATGAGGTTTTTTATCGTCGAGCTCGACACCTCCGAGACCATGCAATGAGTGCGACCAAACGCTATTGGCATGATGAGGTTGGATACAATTATCGCATCACCAACCTTCAGGCCGCCCTTGGGGTTGCACAACTCCAAAGAATTGAGCATTTTTTAGCCAGAAAGAAAACTATTTTTCTGCGCTATAAGTCGAATTTGTCTGACCTTGAAAATATCGAATTAAACTTCACTGATCAAGATTCAGAAAGCTCGTACTGGATGATTGCTTTGCAGCTCAAAGGGTATACCGAGAGCACTCGAGAGCAGTTGATGAAACTATTAAGGGAAAAGGGCGTGGATAGCCGTCCATTCTTTTATCCTATTTCAGATATGCCAATGTATAAGGACTCCCATGTCTACACGCCTATTGCCCATGAAATTGCCTTTCAAGGCATTAACTTGCCCTCTTATATCGACATTTCTAACCAAGATATCGATTACATTTGCTCTGTCTTTAGAAGTGCTTTGAGCGCCATGCAAGAACAACTTTTGCAAGGCAGCATCCCCTCTTCCCTCCGCCCTGAATCAGTCATGTCTTCTGCCAAAGAAGTGCCAATGCTCTCTCCTTATTAAGGTTGCAGCCTGGTTGACTGGCAAAAGTTGTTCGCCCTCACCCCCTAGCCCTCTCCCGCTGGGAGAGGGCTAGGGGGTGAGGGCTTTCCGAGGGAGGCCCCGAGCATAGGTTTTGTCAGTCAATCAGGGTTGCAGCAGTGCCTCTGAAACATGCATTGACGCAGACAAAGAAAACGCATCATGGCGACTTTACTGCAGATTGCCCCCATCGATGACCTCTTTAAACGCTGTCAAGGCGTAGTCTCTCTGCGAGCGTGGAGCGCAGCAACTTCAAAGAGGCTACGCTTCCATCGTGGAGATGGTGTCTGGCATTGTCGCAATGGCGAGCTAGAAACCCTATGAGGCCCCTGCATCCGACCTTTAAAGCCCTGACTTGACCTATACTTCTTAACAATTCGTCTCGAAAGCGGTGAATTTAGCAAAAAATTGCTACCGTCTAGGCAATTCTGTTGCATCTACTATTATTGGCTTAAATCAGATTGATTGTTCTGTGTCCCATCGCCGCATCGGCCTGTCCTGTGAAGAGAATCCATGACTGATACTAAAGTCCCATTGCTGGATCTCCCAGATTCAGAAGGCGATCCCAACCAGTTGGCGGAGCTCTATGCCGATCGCCTGATGGATGACCTCTTTGATGGGGTGGAGCGGGCCTTGACGGGAGATGCAGCGGCCCTAGACGCGTTGCAAACGCCGCTGGCGGAACCGGCATCGCCGGATCTGGCGGTCAATGCGGCCAATACTGAGGGTACTTTGGCTGCCACCATTGATGTGGCCTCAATCCTTGCCAGTGACACGGCCTCTACGCTGAGCTATTCCCTAGCGACGGCAGCGGCATCTGGGCAAGAGACTGCGGCCCCGGTCAAGCCGAAGCGTCGGTGGCTCATGATTCCTTTGGCCTTGGGGGCAGCAGGGATCTCGGTTGCCACGGCCTTGCTTTTGGGGTGGCTGTCCCAGCGCCAATCCGTTGCACCGGCATCTGTGGTCCCAGCGCCATCCGTAGATGCGATCGCGACATCACCCGATATAGAATTTCTAGAGTATTTGCGCCGTTCTTTAGAGGTGATATCCCAGCAAACCGGCACGGCGTCAACCACTGGGGTACCGGGTGGCATTCCCGAGACCTCTGTGGCCCTGAATGTTCCGGGTTTAGGGTTACCCCCGATTAATAGCAGCACCCTCCCATCAGGGGTCGCCCCTAGCCCGAACGGTCTGGCGCAAATCAATGTGATTGAGCGGATCTACGTCCCTTATCAAGCGGGTCAACCAGCCGTTGTGGCCGGTTCGCCCACCACAGTGGTGCCGGGGGTAGCAACGCCGACGGCGGTGCCTGCGAGTAGCCAGGTATTGGTTGGCATTCTGGAGCTGGGCGATCGCTCCGCCGCCCTCTTCGAGATTGATGGTGTTCCCCAGCGGGTTTACATTGGTGAGAGAATAGCGAATAGTGGTTGGTCCTTGGTGTCTGTCGCCAATGGTGAAGCCACGGTGCGCCGCAACGGCGAAGTGCGATCTATTTTTATTGGCCAGCAGTTTTAGGGCAGGGCAATGGTGACCTGGGTTAAAACTCTCCCTTTGCTAAATCGTTGTATTTAAGGACGTTTCATGGGCCTATTCGAAGACCTCAGTCGCTTCTTAGAAAGCCGTCTAGATGAGTTTCTTCAGGCCAATCCTCACTTAGAAGTGATGGCCCTAGAAGAGCAATTGCGGGGTCAAGAAGAGGACGCGATCGCCCTCCTGGGGGATCTCAAACGTCGAGAAAACCAATTGCAAGAGAGTATTTTGGCCACCGCCCAAGAGGTGCAACGCTGGCATGGTCGAGTACAAAAGGCCAAGACGGCCAACCGTCTCGATCTTCTGCAACCGGCTCAAGAGCGGGAAGCCACCTTACTGCGTCAGGGCAATCATCTGTGGGGGCAAATGACTGGGGTTAAAGCGCGCATGGAGCAAACCCGTGCCCTGCAACAACAAATCCATAGCAAGCGTCAAGAATTAAAGGTCAAAATCGCCCAGGCAGAAGCGGCCCGTGCGGCGGCTAAGCCCCCTCAAACCAGCAGCACCGATTGGCAGACCATGGGCTGGGGGCAAAGCCCTTATGCCAGTAGCCGTACCGCAGGCGATCCCTTAGAAGAAACCTTTCAACGGTGGGAGACCGAGAAGGAACTGGAAGACTTAAAGCGACAAATGGGACGATAGCAGATCGTGTCTACTTCCCCTGATAATGCCGTCGATACCGCCCAGATTTGGTACGGTCAGGCCAGTGCGATGTACAGTTTGGGGCGCTACCAAGCTGCGATCGAAAAATATGACCGGGCCTTAACCTTTAATAATCAATATTGTGATGCTTGGGCCTATCGGGGCTATGCCCTGTGTGAGTTGCACCATTACGATGATGCCTTGGGTAGCTTCCGGCGATCGCTACAGGTTGATCCCCGCCATGCCCTGTCTTGGTATGGCTGTGGCATTGTCCAGGCTCGGCAGCATCAATATCAATCAGCGGTCCAGAGCTTTGATCGCGCCCTAGCATTAACGCCAGAAGATGGCCAAATCTGGTACCACCGGGGTAATGCTCTGCGGCGCTTGCGCCGATACCATGAAGCCCTTGAGAGTTTCGACCATATGATTGAGCAAGCCCCCGATAGCTACCGGGCTTGGTACCATCGAGCCGTTGCCTTGGCCTGTCTAGACCGCTACCCAGATGCCTTAGGCAGCCTCGATACAGCTCTGACCATCAAGCGAGAGTGCCACTATGCTTGGACCTATAAAGGGCTGATTTTGAAGTTGCTGAAGCGTTTAGACGAAGCCCTAATCTGCTTTGATAAGTCCTTGCGCTATCGGCCCGCTAACGCCCGTGCGCTCTATGGCAAAGCTGCCACCTATGCCCTCCTGAGAAATGACGATATTGCCATGGATCACCTACAGCAGGCGATCGCCGTTAACGCGAAGGTGATAAAAGTGATGACGCGCCATGATCCGGGCTTTCGAGAGGTGACCACCACCGCTGTATTTCAACGCTATTTTCAAGAGCCCCCTAGTGGACAGCCCCCGTTAGGGGAGCAAGAGGGCAGTTCCGCCGAGGACTTTTTAGAATGGTAAGTGCCCCTTTGGCCTGCGGTCATGGTTCGCCCTTCTAAACTCACCTTTGATCGGGGCACCTTGATTTTGCACCCGCCACCTCGGGGCAAAACTTGGTTTGAATGGGCCACCTGGGATGATCGCATCGAACGTTTTCGCATTCCGGCCCATCACTACCGTGCCTTAGTCGAGGCGTTACGCGCCGACAACATTCCCTTAGATGATCAGGCGGCTCAATTTCAGACCCTGGCCCTCAACCATGAACGGTCATGGCAGCCCTACGTTCACCAGCAGGAGGCCCTGGATGCCTGGGTGAAGTCGCGTTGGCGAGGGGTGGTGGTGTTGCCCACCGCAGCGGGTAAAACCTATGTGGCTCAATTGGCCATGGGGGCAACCCCCCGCAGCACCTTGATCACGGTGCCCACATTGGACCTGATGCATCAGTGGTACAGCCAACTAACTACGGCTTTTCCCCAGGCAGATATCGGCCTATTGGGTGGGGGGTCGCGCGATCGCAGTGCCATTCTCGTGGCCACCTACGACAGTGCCGCCATCCATGCCGAAACCCTGGGAAACCAGTATGGTTTGTTGATTTGCGATGAATGCCATCATCTGCCCAGCACCTTCAATCGGGTGATTGCTGAATACGCGATCGCCCCCTACCGACTGGGGCTGACCGCCACCCCCGATCGCGCCGATGGTCGCCACAGCGATCTCGATCAATTGTTGGGGCCGATTATCTATGCCAAACAGCCCGAAGATTTGGCCGGGACCACCCTTGCCCCCTACGAAATTATCACCCTCAAGGTGGCCCTATCGGAGGCGGAGCGCGATCGCTACGACACCCTGATTCACACCCGCAACCAGTTTTTAGAAACCGCTAATATTTGGCTCGGTAGTTTGGAAGGGTGGCAGCGATTTGTCCGTGCCAGCGCCCAGTCCCAAGCGGGGCGACGGGCGATGTTGGCCCATCGCGACGCCAAAACCATTTCGTTGGGCACCTCTGGTAAGCTGCGGATTTTGGCGGAGTTGCTCGGGCGACATCACCCCGATCGCTGCCTGATTTTCACCAACGACAACGCCACCGTTTACCGCATCTCCCAGGACTTTTTGATTCCTGCCATTACCCACCAAACCCCTGTCAAGGAGCGCCATCTGGTGTTGGAGCGCTTCCGCGATGGGACTTATCCCACCGTGATAGTGTCCCATGTGTTGAATGAAGGGGTAGATGTGCCCGATGCGCGGGTGGCGATTTTGCTATCGGGGACGGGCTCGACGCGCGAATACATCCAACGATTGGGTCGGATTCTACGTAAGGGGAGCGCAGACAAACAGGCGATCCTCTACGAGGTGATTGCGGAGGAAACCAGTGAGGAAGGGGTTGCCCGTCGCCGTCGCCCCCCAAAATCGCGCCGCAGTCAGGCCCAGCTAGAGCTACTTCCCAAGCCTGCGGAGCGCTATGAAGTGCCCCCTATACCGATTCCTGTGGCCGCAGAAGCGCAGCCGGATGGGCCACGTGGGTGTTCGGAGCAGGCTCGGGCGGATTCACCAGGGGCTGCTGCTGCCGATAGTGAATCCAATATGGCACCAGAGTAGGAACCCCCCCCCACGCCCTAGGGTTTTGGCATGCAAGGCAACCGATACGTTGCCGCTGTCCTTATGGAAACTACTTGCATTCAGCTTAGCTATCTGAACAGCTAGCTAAAGCGCATCGCCACTGTCCACATCCGAACCATCAATTACATCAACCGCTTCAGCCTCGGTTGCCTGTTGCCGTAGCGCTTCCTGCTGCTGCTGCCGGAAATCCGCCGCTGCACTGTTAATCCGAGACTCTTGCTGCTCAGCAAACTGCGCGCTGGTGGTGGTTGGGGCCAAAATGGCACGGTGGATCAGCTCAAAGGGATCGGTAAAATCATCCCCGCCGCCCAAGCTGTCAGCCCCCGTCGGGTTGGGGCTGGAGAGGGGATCAATGTCGGTCTCCTGGGCGATCGCATTCGGGACCACTGTCGCCACCCCAAAGCTAGCCACAGCCAATAGCGTGAACCAATGCATCGAACGGTTGATAATCGACATGATTTTCGCCTCAAGCAGACGGATAACGACAAGTCATTTATGTAGTCGGGTTGCCCCTAACTTAGCAAATAACCTTCAAAACTGAACATGGACATGGACAGTTTGGGATCAGGCCATGCGGCGGCGCAATAAAGGCTGCACCAGCAGTAGCGCGATCCCACAGAATCCCACTAAAATCCCCAACGCTCCTCCCAGGGTGACATCCGCAAACGGAGCCTGCATCACCACACTGCCAAAGCCCCAATCGGCATGGAGATAGAGGTAGCGGATCGGCTCGATCGCATAGCTGAGCGGATTCAGGCTGGCCACCACTTGGAGCCAAGGGGGCATAAAGCTGAGGGGCACCAGGGCGGTGCTGGCAAACAGCAGGGGCAGATTAGTCACAAAAATCACCGCGATCAGTTCAATGTGACCGGGCAGAGCAAAGGAGAGCCCTAAACTCAGGGCGGTCACCCCCAGCACCAAGGTCAACACAATCAGCGCCACCAGCGCTAACCCAAAGGGATCCGGCAAACCCGCCCCCAGGAAGGCACTCACCGCCACAATCGCTGCCGTCTGCACCAGGCTCATGGCCGCAATAAATAGCGCCGACGCCACCACAATCGAATAGCGGGATGCCAAAGGGGCCACGAGAAAGCGATTTAAAAAGCCAAACTCCCGGTCGAACATCACCGGCAAGCCCGCATTTAAGGCCCCTCCAAAGGCGGTAAAGACGATAATCCCCGCCCCGAGGAACTGGCCATAGTTTTGGCTGTCCCCAAACAAGCCCTGGGGCACATTTTGGAAGAGCGCCCCAAATAGAACCAACCACATTAGGGGTTGAATTACTCCAGCAAATAGGGTGGAGGGCCGACGCTGCAATTGAATAAACAGCCGCCGGGTCATGGCCGCTGTCTCTTGCACGAACGCCATGGAAAACAGCCCTGGGGGTGATGCCGGGGCCTGAACCGCGATCGCGGCCTTCCATTCACGTAGCTCGGCATTATCGATGGCGGTAAGTCGGGTGGCAGTGGTAGTCATGGCTGGGGGTGACGCTAGGTGAATGATGCTCTGTAAAGGGCGATGTTCCGCTAAGAGTAATGCAATCCAAAATCATCCGCTGAATTCCCTCACCCCTGCCCCTCTCCCACCGGGAGAGGGGTTCTGAATCTAGCCCCCCTTCTCCCGCTTTGGGAGAAGGGGTTGGGGGATGAGGGCGACAATGCAGGATAACTTTTAAACTGGATCACTCTAAGTACCTTTCATGGCTTGCTTACGCTCGGCCTTGAGGTCGCGGTTACCCGCTGCGGCAATTTCCGCATCTAAGAGGGTGCGGCCCGTGGCGGCGAGGTACACATCGTCGAGGCTGGGCCGGGACTGGGCAATGCCGAAGGTCGGTAGATCAGCGGTTTTGAGGGCGTGCTGCACCGTCATCAAGGCATCGGCCTGGGCGGCAACCACTAAGTTCAACGAATTGCCCTGGGCTCCGTTCACAATCACGTCTTGCACACAGGGCAGCGCTTGTAACAGGGCTTTGGCCCGCTCGGCTTCGTCGTCGGGGGTAAACTCGCGGATGCGCAGGGTAATGCGATCCCCACCAATTTGATCCTTCAATTCGCTGGGGGTCCCCACGGCAATCACCACGCCGTTGTCGATGATGGCGACGCGATCGGCTAGGGCATCCACCTCTTCTAGGTAGTGGCTGGTGATCAAGATGGTGGTGCCCGCCGCCTTCAGATCCCGCAAGAACTGCCAGACGACGCTGCGGGTCTCAATGTCGAGGCCGACGGTGGGTTCGTCGAGCACCAGCACATCCGGCTGATGGAGCAGCCCCAGGGCCAAATCCAGTCGCTTTTTGAGACCGCCGGAGTAGGTGCCGGTTTTGGTGTCTGCCCAGTCGGTCAGCTCCAGCAGCTCGATCATTTGGGGGATGCGATCGCGGGCGACCTTCGGGGGAATGTGATATAGATCCGCCTGGAGCTGTAGCAACTCTCGCCCAGTTAAGACCTTGTCGAGGGCAACTTCCTGGGCGATGTAGCCCAAATATTGCCGCGCCAGCCGGGGGTTCTCTAAAACAGAAATACCATTCACCTCTACCCGTCCAGCATCGGGGGTGGTGAGGGTGCAGAGACAGCGAATGGTGGTGGTTTTACCCGCCCCATTGGGGCCGAGTAGCCCAAAAATTTCCCCTGGCTGCAGGGTGAGTGAGACATCCTTAACCGCCTCAAGGGAGCCGTAGCGCTTTTTTAATCCTGAAATCAGGACGGCTGGATCCATAGCAACCTAACTGACTATTGAACTGATCTCGAACGACTAGGGGGCTGCCAACCTCTTCCGTCAACCTCTCATGTGTCGGTTGGGTGGCGTACTCGCAGCACCCAACAAAACAGGCTCAGAGGTTGGGTTGCACTTTGTTTCACCCAACCTACCGATCACTCTCGTGTTTAGGTTGAACAAAGCAGCAGCCCTCTCTTTAGTCTACAAGCCTGATTCGTCCCCTAGGACATCCAGGTCAATCCGGTGGCGATTAGGGTGCTGACGTTGCCGGAAACCCCAGCGATAACGGTATGGGTGACGGGCAAACTGTCGAGCACCATCCCGGCAGACAGGGCCATCATGTACAGGATCGAATATTTAAACAAGGAGCGGGCTACGTCGCGATCGGCGGGATCTTGCAACAGCAGCCAAGCCTTTTTCAGAAAGATCCACCCGAGCCCTAAGGCAATGGCCAAGTAGAGTACCCCGGTCGCCTGCAAGGGGATCGTCATCAGCAGGGTCATGGGCACCAGGATCAGCGAGTAGATCCAGATTTGTTTGGCGGTGGCTTCATCCCCCACGATCACTGGCAACATGGGCACGCCCACCTTGGCGTAGTCATCTTGAATGACCATGGCCAAGGCCCAAAAGTGGGGCGGGGTCCAGACAAAGACGATGGCAAAGAAGAGCCAAGCCGCTAAGCCCAGGTCGCCGGTTACCGCTGCCCAGCCTGCTAAGGGCGGGATCGCGCCAGCGGCCCCACCAATGACGATGTTTTGGGGAGAAGACCGCTTTAACCAGTGGGTATAGACCCCCACATAGACCGCCAAGCCGACCATCTCTAGGACAGCACTGAGCAGATTCACCACCAGGGTTTGGATGCCAAAGGCCAGGCTGGCCAAAATCACTGCAAAAACGAGGGCATCCCGCAATTGGATGCGACCTGAGGGGATGGGCCGGTGGCGGGTGCGCTCCATGTCGAAGTCGATGTCGCGATCGTAAATGCAGTTGATCGCTTGGGCGGAGGCTGCGGCTAGGGTGCCGGTGAGTAAGGTGACCGATAAAACGACGGGATCAACCTGACCATGGG
>CAYGVA010000068.1:16439-18180 GCA_964353225.1 uncultured Leptolyngbya sp. | reverse complement strand
CACTCCCAATTGGCTGATTTCTGCTCAGAAGTATAACGAGTCGTTCCGGTTTGCTTCCACCACCATCAATCCCCAGGTCAGGCCAAACCGAACCCGCTGCGATCACCAAAGAATAGCCTGTTGATTCCTAAAGGGTCTACTCCCATGCTGAACCTCCCTGTGCTCTAGGTAAAGCTGGGTGAGTAAGGGGGTTTACCTGCTCCCTAAGCGTCGTCAGGGGAAGGGTCTGGGGCACGGCCAAACAGTTGGCCCACCACCGCCCAAGGCGAACAGTGCCAGTGGTCAATGTGGGCCACAATTTGCCCCTGCTCATTCAGACGATAATCCGTCCAGCCGGAAATGGCGAGGGCCGGATGCCAAGGCACAGGGGCCACCCAGCTCAGGGTCCAGTGGGTTTGGAAATGGTTTTCATCCTGGGGTTCGAGCCGGTGTAGTGCGAGGACCGGGCTCTGGAACCACCGTTGGATAAAGGCAATCATCTGGCGATAGCGCTGTACCCCCCGGAAGCGATTGAGGGGATCTTCGAAATACACATCCTCGGCGTAGAGATCGTAACTTTGGCCCTGGGGAAAACGAGCGTAGTCTTGGCGGATGCGATCGCCCACCCATTGCACCTGATTCATCCCTCCACCTCAGGCCAAAGCCGCTCTAGCTGCTGACGCCAGGCCCCCAATACTTTTGATTGGTAGCCACCCCCTTGGCTCAAGTCCCCCATAACCCCCTCGCTATAAAAGCGATCCAGGGTTTGCATGGTGGCCTCTAGGGATTGCCCCTGCCGCTTTGACGCATGGATGATCTGGCGGATTTGCCCTTCCATCATGGTGTCAAAAAACGGTTCAATCCCCTGCTGTTTGAGCCTCAGGACACAGGTGATGGCTGCATCCAAGGTGTCGGCATGAAGACTGGCCAGGTCGTGATGAAATGCGGCCCAGAGAATCTCTTGGTGGAGGGCATAGCGGCCCGCTTGGGTCGCCTCAAAATTGGCTTCTAGGAGCTGCTTCAAGTAGGGCTGCACCTCTTGGGCGGGGGCGATCGGCACCAAAACCCTCAGGCCAATCTGGTCGGCGGACAACAGCACCAACAGACGAAACGTTGGCGTTTCCACCTGCCAAGCATCGGGCGGTTTGATCTGAAGGTCGGGACCAAAACGATCCTGGAGGAGGGTGGTGATATCTGCAGGTGTCATGGATTTACCCTAGCAGGTTTGACCCTATTGCAGGGCCGTGATCAGGCACAACAGTAAGGCTTCTGTCCATTCCACCACCGCCCCATAGGTGTCGCCGGTATGGCCCCCCAGTTGCCGGTGCAACCACGCCCCGATGCCCAGCGCCAGCGCCATGCCCCCAAGGGCAATCCCTGCCGCGACAACCCCACTCGGCTTCCCTAGGGTGGCCATGGCCAAACCCAAGAGCAGCAGTTCGACCCAGCCCCAGAGCCAATCTGTTGCTGGGCGGGCGTGGGCTTTGTGAAACGCGCCCTTGCCCTTGGGTTTGAGATAGGGGTAGCGGGCGATCGCCACCACCTGCCCCCAGCGCCCCCAACCGGCTACGGCCATCAATGCCCAGACACGCCCTTGGTGCAGCTCAGTCAGGGTCATGAGCTTGAGCCCTAGGATGGCGATCGCCGCCATTACCCCAAAGGCCCCAGAACGGCTATCGGCCATCACCGCTAATCGTCGCTCTGGCTCCATCACCGCTAAGCCATCCGCCGTATCCATGGCCCCATCGAGATGGAGGCCACC
>CAYGVA010000068.1:0-16339 GCA_964353225.1 uncultured Leptolyngbya sp. | reverse complement strand
CCATCACCGCTAAGCCATCCGCCGTATCCATGGCCCCATCGAGATGGAGGCCACCAGTGAGTCCGACCCAGGCCACCACAATTAGGGCACTGCGGGTACCCACCGGCAGACCCAGGCCCATCAAGATCTCATCCCCACCCCCCAGCAGCAGGCCGAGCCCTATCCCCACCAAGGGAGCATGACGGGCAATGCCACAAAAGTTGAAAGGCCAATGACTCGGCAAGGGCAAACAGGTGTAAAACACAACCGCCCCCATCAGTTGCATCGCCCAACCCCTGAGGCCCAGCCCCAGGGCTTTAACCCAAACCACCCCACAACGGATTAAATCCACATCCTATATAGTGCTATTTTCACGGTAATTAGAGTATTAAAACGCTACAAATAGAGTCGTTTCCAAATTTATTTAACCCCCCCATCCTGCCTATGTATACAAATTTGTCTGAGCTAGATTGTCTGGCCAAAATTAAAGTAAGCACTGGCCCTAGGACAGATCTACTGGTGTGCTCCCGGCAAACCGTCCCTGGGGTTTCAGGCTGATTTCAGGGCTTGATGACATACCCCTAAAGCATTGACAGCAAAAGACTTCAGGCTTTTTGGTGGCATTTGATCTAGGCCATGACAAAAGCAAGATCCAAGAAAATCGTCCCAATGGCGAGATCGATCCCTGGATGATCGACTATCGTGAGAATAGTCCCGTGGGTCACCGATGCCAACCGTTGGCGTCAGCTGATCTTTGTCTGCAATTTGAGACAAACCTATGAGCTATGATTCTGCCGCTTCTGGCCGCACTCCCGCGCCTTGCTTAGTCGATAACGGTATTGTGGTAAACAAAGCGGACATGCTCAGGCTTCTGAATGACCTGGGGCAAGTCAATTACTCCGATATCCAGGATGGTACGGTGATGAGCCAGGGTACTGGCTACATCATGGATGTCTTTGCTGATCCCACCATGGCCACCATGGTGGCCAATCAAAGCCTTTACCTCAACGTCCATAGCTTTGACTGTCTAGAGCTAGAGCAACTGCCCAATCAAAAGACCTGCTTCAATTTAGTGCGGGATGATCGACGCCTGCGGCTGCTGCCCACCACGACCCCCTTACACCAGCAGGCCACCCGTCACCTCAACGTCACGGCCCTGGAAGCAATGGTGGCTGAAGCCCTCTCTGCCCAACTAGACGCCTGTTTGGATGATGATGTTTCCCTGGGTTAACGCGAACGCTAGGGACCGCTACCATTGACCGACTTTACTTACACTTGCGAAGCCCGTTGTAGCCACACTCAGGCTCGGGCTGGTGTTTTCACGACCCCCCATGGCCCAGTGCAGACCCCCCGGTTTATGCCGGTGGGTACCTTGGCCAATGTCAAAACGGTGACACCGGAGCAGCTCAAGCTCACGGGGGCTCAGATGGTGCTGGCCAACACCTATCACTTGCACCTGCAACCGGGGGAGGCCATCGTCGCCGCTGCGGGCGGGTTGCACAAGTTTATGGGCTGGGATGGCCCCATGCTCACCGATTCGGGGGGGTTTCAGGTCTTTAGCCTTAGCGAAATGCGCACCATCTCTGAGCAGGGGGTGAAGTTCCGCTCCCCCAAGGATGGTCGCCAAATCAATATCACCCCAGAGGAGTCGATCCGCATCCAAAACCAGTTGGGGGCGGATGTGATTATGGCCTTTGATGAATGCCCGCCCTACCCCGCCAGTCGGGAGGCCGTGGTGGTGGCCACCGATCGCACCTACCGTTGGCTACAGCGTTGCATCGCGGCCCATGATCGCAAAGACCAAGCCCTATTTGGGATTGTGCAGGGGGGCGTTTACCTAGACCTAAGGGCAGAGGCGGCGGCGGCGTTGCGAGATTTGGATTTGCCGGGTTATGCAATTGGCGGTGTCAGTGTGGGGGAGCCCCCGGAACTGATTGAACAAATTGTCCGCGCCACCACGCCCCTCCTCCCGCTGGATAAACCCCGCTACCTGATGGGGGTGGGCACCTATCGGGAAATGGCCCAGGCAATCGCCGCTGGCATGGATTTATTTGACTGTGTGATCCCCACCCGGCTGGCCCGCCATGGTAGTGCCCTGGTGCAGGGCGATCGCTGGAATCTCAAAAATGCCCGATTCCGTCAGGATTACGCGCCCCTAGATGACACCTGTCCCTGCTATACCTGCCAAACCTTCAGCCGGGCCTATCTGTGTCACCTGATCCATGCCAAGGAGCTGCTGGCCTTTACGCTGCTGTCCATCCACAACATCACCGAGCTAGTGCGGTTTACCCAGACCATACGGGCCGCAATTTTGAATGATCGGTTTGTGGATGAATTTGGCCCCTGGCTCTCAAACGCAGCCCCGACGCCATAATGAAACGGTACCGCCGCCATGTTAAAATCTATGGCAATTCTGAGAACCTGTGTTGAAGAGGTTGAACCTTAAATGGACGCCGCAATCCTGCTTGCAAAGTTGCCTGAAGCCTACTCAATTTTCGATCCCCTGGTGGATGTCTTACCCGTGATTCCAGTGTTCTTCTTGTTGTTGGCATTTGTGTGGCAGGCTTCGGTCGGCTTCCGCTAGGGTGTTTGCTCCCTACCATCACGTTTGAACCGGTTTAGGCGCTTGGGCAATTGTCCAAGCGCCTAACTTTTTATGGGGCTAGTTGGCTAGGTTCCGTGGGTCTCACTAGGTTTGACCCACGCTACGGTCATTGGCAAGGGCTGAACCCGCACTGAGGTTCCACCCCCGTCTGAGAGAATATCGGCAGAGTATCCGTAGTAGAGGAGCCAGACCGCGTCATGGGCGCTAGCGTTGAACAGGTGATCGGCATTGATCTGGGCGGCACCGCCATCAAATTGGGCCGATTTAGTCAGGCTGGGGCCTGCCTGCAATCGTTAACGGTGCCCACCCCCCAACCGTCTACGCCCCAAGCTGTGCTCAGCGCCATGGTGGCCGCGATCGCCCAACTCGACCCGGACCAAGCCGCAGGGGCGATTGGGGTCGGCACCCCTGGCCCCGCCGATGCCCAGGGTCGCATCGCCCGAGTCGCCATTAACCTAGCGGGCTGGCAGGATGTGCCCCTGGCGGACTGGCTCGAAGCCGAAACCCAGCGGCCGACAATCCTGGCTAACGACGCCAACTGCGCCGGTCTGGGGGAAGCCTGGATGGGCTCAGGCCAGCAATTTCAAGATGTGATTTTGCTAACCCTGGGGACGGGGGTGGGGGGAGCCGTAATCCTGAATGGCAAATTATTTGTGGGCCGATTGGGAGCCGCCGCTGAGCCCGGTCTGATCACATTGAATCCCGAGGGTCCCCCCTGCAATAGCGGCAATCAGGGGTCGTTAGAGCAATATTGTTCGGTGCAGGCGGTGCGCCGCGAAACTGGCTGCGAACCAGGGGACCTCGCCGCCCAGGCGGCAGCGGGGGATGAAACGGCGATCGCCTTTTGGCAAACCTATGGCTGCCACCTGGGGGTAGGGATCACCAGTTTGATTTACCTGTTTACCCCGGAGGCGATTATTTTGGGGGGCGGCATTAGTGCCGGGGCGGATCTATTTTTGCCCGCCACTAGGGCCGAAATCGAGCGGCGGGTCTTACCCAGCTCCCGAGAAGGGTTGCAGCTGCTCGTGGCAAAATTGGGCAATCAAGCTGGGATGGTGGGGGCAGCGCGGTTAGCGCTACAAACCTATGGTCACGGCTAACCTGCTGTTGCTTCGGTGAACCCGATGATCGCCTTAACCGCTCTGTTGCTCACCCTCAACCTGATGCTGTTGCCCACCGCCGTCCTGGGTCAAGTAGCCATCGGCCCAGTTGCCCAGGCAGCGCCTGTGGACGAAGCCGCGATCGTCACCCCAGAACAGGCCTTAGAGCGGCTCTTTACCGCAGAACCCATCGAGTCAGCTTGGTTTGCCCCCGGCTTTCTACAGCAGATTTCCCTCAATCAAATCCGGTCTCTGCTCGCCACCATGGGCGGGCAGCTCGGTCCCTTACAGCAGGTGGAGGCCCAAGGGGAAGGGTTTACCCTCACCTTTGAGCGGGGTGCAGCCCAGGCCCAAATCAGTCTGGATGGGCAGGGGCGGATTGCCAGCTTGCTGTTGTCTCCGGCGGAGCCGCCGCTGTCTTTAGCAGAAGCCGCATCTCGCATCGAAGCCTTTGCGGGGGAGGCCAGTTTATTGGTGCTAGAGGAGGGCCAGGTGCTAGCGGCAGTAAACCCGGCCCAGCCCTTAGCGGTGGGTTCGGCCTTTAAGTTGGCGGTGTTGGCGGCGCTGCAATCCCAGATTGAGCAGGGGGAGCTCACCTGGGGCAACGTGATTACCCTAGAAGCCCACCACATCAGCTTGCCCAGTGGCCTCTTGCAAACCTGGCCGGTGGGAAGTCACCTCACCCTCGAAACCCTGGCCACCCTGATGATTTCGGTGAGTGACAATACTGCCACCGATGCCCTGATCCATACCCTGGGGCAGGGGGCGATCGCCCCTTTTGCCGCCAACAATTTACCCCTGTTGACCACCCGCGCCTTTTTTGCCCTCAAAAATCCCGCCAATAACGCGTTGCTAGACCAGTACCGCCAGGGTGATACCGCCGCCCGTGAAGCCCTGCTCACCGAACTGGCCAATGCGCCCCTGCCCCCAGTCAGTCTCTTTACCGGTGAGCCCGTGACCTTAGATGTGGAATGGTTTTTCTCAGCGCAAGACCTGTGTGGGCTGATGGATCAGGTGGCGGAGCTGCCGTTGATGGGGGTGAATCCGGGGGTGGCCAGCCCGAGGGATTGGCAGGCGATCGCCTTTAAGGGGGGATCAGAGCCAGGGGTGTTGAACCTGACCACCCAGGTGCAATCGGCTGATGGTCGCACCTACTGCGTCGCGGCCACCTGGAATAACCCCAATGCAACCCTAGACGAGGCTGGCCTCAGCCGTTTTTATAGCAGTGTCTTAGCGGGATTGGCGCATCGGTCCGCCCCTGAGGGGGAATAACACTAGCTCAAAGGACGGCATCTGAACCGTTAAAGGGTCTCAAAACAGGGCTTTGGGATATCTAAAACACAACGCGCTTTCCGATAAAATCACGACCCTTTGAAGGGGTAGGGCCAAGTCAAGTTAGCCAAAGCGATGGCAATAGTGCCGTGCCAAAGCCTTAGGGACAAGCGGGTAAATAGCGTACTGCTTTCCCAGGGCGCAACGCCTTGCGCCCCTACCCCAGAAACCTTTGTGCCTGGTGTTTTTTTTAATTGCGGATCCCTTATAGCTATGACCTGCGCTACAAAGTGATTGAGGCTATCGAGCTGGATGATCTCAACGATGAGCTATTGACGACGGGTTTCAGTCCATCACTTGTCAAGAGACCAGTGCTGCAACCCTAGGCAAAAAGCCACGATTTACGCCCCTGATGCTTTAGGTGTAAATCGTGCCGTCGGGCATAATTGCCCCCGTCAAAATGGTAGCTGTCAACTTGACCATCACCTTATCCCCCACGGCGACCTTTGCGCCACTGAGGTCAGCACCGCTTAAGTCGGCTCCACTGAGGTCAGCCCCAATTAAATTGGCCTCTCGCAAGTTGGCATGGCTGAGGTTAGCCTGCAACAGATTGGCCCGGAATAAATTGGCCTTAGTGAGGTTGGCACGGTTAAGGTTGACCTTGTGCAAAAAAGCATCCTGCAAATTGGCCTCGCTCAGGTTGCAATTACTCAGATTGCGCCCCGAAAAATCCTTTTCTTGAAGGTTAGCCCCGCGCAAGTCAGAGTTGCTGAGATCTGGAGCTTGGGGGCGAGAATAGTTTTGATGATTGGGAACGGATGGGCTGGGGGCGGTGGTTGGGCCGTTACTACTTTGGGGTTGACGGTAACCCGATCCTTGCCCAGGATAGCCACCACTCCAGGTATCGCGGTAATAGCTGGCGCTATCACGGCTGCTGCCATTGCTACTACTGGGGCGAGCGGATTCCCGAGGGGGTTGTGGCGTTGTCGACTTTTGCTGATGGCGGCTGTTGGGATTGGCGGCACCGCTGCCGTTGGTTGTGCTGGCGGTATTGCTGCCGCTGGCGCTGTTGGTTGCGCCCGTATGGGTGCTGCTATTGCCATAACTACGGCTATTGCTATAGCTCTGATATTGGGTGGGGTCAGGCCGATAGTACTGCCGTGATCGATAGTAGTTACCGTAGCCATTGTGGCGATCTCCGCTACGATCCTCCGGGGGTGATGAAGATGAGCTAGCAGTCCGAGCGCTATAGGTACTGTAGGCTCGGGCGCTGCTATAGGCCTGACTCTCGCGGCGACTGCCATAGCTGCTGCTGCGAGTACTGAATGCTGGGTTGCCCACCTTCGCCTGGGACCGCAGGTAATCGCGGGCTTGGTTGAGGTGTTTAATCTTTTCCTGGGCTTTATCTTGCAGACGCTGATTTTCCTTGGGCAAGCGATCGGGGTGCCAGACAAACACCAAATCCTTATAGGACTGGTTAATTTCATCCATAGAGGCACCAGGCTCTAACTCAAGCATTCTGTAAGCGTTTTCTAGCTTTCCCATGCAGCCGTCCGTAGTTGTGGATGCCCAGTGTTGCGTTAAGACTTAACCAAACTCTCCTTATTTTAGAAGGTTGGCGATCGACTCTCCCTTTTCTACTGGGTTCAAGACTATGCGACCCCAAGGCCACAGACAGTTTTCTGCCCATTCGCTTAAGCTTTCCATCAACATTTATGATCGACGGCTGGATTTGACCCCATGGAGACGTTGAGTCAAATCACCTTTCAGAGGGGTTCCCTTCGGGACATAAGATAAGGAACAGTGCTGCTAGGAGGACGGAAATGCGGATTTTAGTGATGGGGGGAACCCGCTTTATTGGGGTCTCGTTGACCCAAAAGCTGGTGGCTGCAGGCCATGAGGTGGTGTTATTTAACCGGGGTAATAAACCCGCTCCCATCGACGGCATCACCCAGATCCATGGCGATCGCAAAGACCCTGCGGCCCTCAAATCCGCCCTAGCCGGAGAAACCTTTGACGCTGTTTTTGACAACAATGGCCGCGAACTCAGCGATACCCAACCTTTGGTGGAGCTTTTCAGCGGCCAGCTTCAGCATTTTGTTTACGTCAGCTCGGCTGGGGTCTACCTAAAATCAGACCAAATGCCCCATGTGGAAGGGGACGCGGTTGATCCCAACAGCCGCCATAAGGGCAAATTTCAGACCGAGGCCTATTTGGCTGAGCAAGGTGTTCCGTTTACAGCCATCCGTCCGGTCTATATTTACGGTCCCCAAAACTACAACGATCTCGAAGCCTGGTTTTTCGATCGGATTGCCCGCGATCGCCCTATACCCATTCCCGGCAACGGTATGGCCCTGACCCAGCTCGGCCATGTGGCAGATCTGGCCGCTGCCATGGTTGCGGTGTTGGGCAATGCTGAAGCGGTGGGGCAAATTTATAATATTTCTGGGGAGCGGGCCGTTAGCTTTGACGGTTTAGCACGGGCCTGTGCCCTAGCGGCGGGTAAGGACCCGGCTCAGCAGCAGTTGGTGCATTACAACCCTAAGGACTTTGACTTTGGCAAGCGCAAGGCATTTCCCATGCGGGTACAGCACTTTTTTGCGGCGATCGACAAGGCCAAAACAGAGCTGGCTTGGCAACCCCAATTTGACCTAGTGGGCGGTCTCAAAGATGCCTTCCAAAACGATTATCTCGCCTCTGGGCGAGATCAGCAGACCATCGACTTTAGCCTCGATGATCAAATTCTAGGGGCTTAGATAGCCCATTCAGCCGATCCCTTCGTCGCTTGTCACCCCTGTACCCCTACATCGCCGTCGCGCAGTCCTCTGGCAGGGGGCCGGTCTTGGCCTCTAGACTAAAGGACACCCCGCAACTACAGGTCTGTTGGGCCAGGGGATTGGTAAAGCGAAAGTTGCCCCCCATCAAATCCTCGGAGTAGTCAACCGCCAAACCCTCACATTGCTTGAGGGTCTCAGGGCTGGCCATTACCGTTAGCCCCGCCACCGCTAAGCTGCGATCGCTGGCATCGGCCTGGGGGGCAAAGTGAAGGTCATACATCAAGCCTGCACAGCCTCCTTCCGCTACCACGAGACGAACCGCCGCCTGCTCGGGGGCCAAATTGCTTTGGAGGCGCTTTAATTCTTCAATGGCGGCTGGACTCAGTTGAATCATGGCAATCGGAGTAATCGGGATACAGTGGACATCGCTTCAGCTTACCGCCCTCCCTTCTGGCAAAACCACCCCTACCCCGATCCATCACCGTCCTGGCCACGACCTAGCAACAGTAAGGGGTTTGTACCTCACGCTACAGAGATGCCTGGTCAGGTGTAGTGAACTGAAAGACATGGTTTGATATCCCGTGCCCGTGGTTGCAACGCCGCCTCACCTTTTGCTAGACACCACCCGCCTCTTATTTAACCTGCAGTATGTCAACCAAATCAGCCAAGATATTGCGGGCTGTCTAGACCCCCATGACATTGCCAAACGGGTGACCGCAGCTCTGGTAGAGCAATTTGGCTGCATTTTGTCGCGGCTCTGGCTCGTAGAGCCCAATCAAACTCAACTGCGATTGGTCGCATCCCAGGGGCTATATACCCACCTCGATGGGGACTTTGCCCTAGTGCCCATGGGGGCCTATAAGGTGGGAAAAATTGCTCAAAATCGCGTTTCTTTTTTGAGTAACCGTTTGGCGGATGAACCCTGGGTTAAGGATCGCGACTGGGCGATCGCCAATGGCATTCAGGGGTTTGCCGGGTACCCGTTGGCCACCAGCCAACGGGTGGTGGGGGTGTTGGCCACCTTCAGTCAATCCCCCTTGGCCCCCGACTTTTTAGAGGTGCTCCAGATTCTCTGCATGACCACGACCGTGGCGTTAGAGGGGGCGCTTCAGGCCCAGCACCCTGCCCCTAAGGCTCCCACCCTAGGGGCCACGGCCCTCTCCGAGCAGCTCGCCGCTGTGCTCACCCCCAGCCGCTTAATTCTGATGGGCACAGAGCAGCCGTTAGCGCCACCGGTGGTTTATGCCTTTTTGCAGGCGGCGGAAATTCTGAATCAGGTGCAGTGCAACTACTGTCGCCTGGTGTATGGGGAGCAATCGGTCTCCCTAGAGGCGATCGCCGCCATTCCTCAAACCGACAACCCCAGCCGATCGACAGACCTCGCCCACCAATTTCGCACCCTGCAATTTATGACCACGGGCTGGGGAGGCGAACTGGACACCCCCATGGAGGCAGATGCAACCGTTGTGAAGGTGCTGCTGACCATGCCCTACAGCACTACCCTCAAAAATCCCCTCTCCGATCGCGAACGGGAGGTCATGACCCTACTGGCCCAAGGTCGCCGCGATCGCGACATCGCCCACACCCTCTTCATTAGCGAGAGTACGGTCAAATTCCACATCAACAATAGCCTCAGCAAACTCCAGGCCAAAAACCGCTATCAAGGGGTATACCAGGCCGCCATCCACGGTTGCATTTAGTTTGCGCTTTGAGCCCATGGGAATGGCTGCGGGCTGCGGCTGAATTTATTGAAGCGATGAATGGGGATGGTCAACCGCGATTAATTTCGATTCAGCCACTTTTGACCATTGAGGCGTTGCAAGGTGTACAGCACCATCAAGCCCAGGGTAATGCGGCGCTCATCGCCCATGAAATGCTCTAGGGTGCTGGCTAGGTCGCCGCCCTCAGTACAATAGAAAAACTTTGAACTGGTGATGTCCGCTTCGGTAAAAACCACCCCAAATTTGCGGTCATTCGTGGCCAATTGCCCCGTGACCTGCCAATACACTTGAGCATCGGCCCCGGAGACGGCTAAAGCCGCTTGCGTAAAGGCCAGTTCTACCCCATCAAACCCAGCCTGACTTAAGGCTGTGGACAAGGCTGGCAAGTAGTGTTGTTCAATAAATTCGCCAAAGGGTTTTTTCTCAATGGCGGGCGGCTTTTCCTTTTTGGCTTTAGGGGCTACCGCCTTAGCCTCAGCGGGGGCGGACTGATCTTGTGGAGAAGCAGAGGTCGTATCTTCGGCCATGGTTGTTTTACCACCCAATACAGCAATGGCTACCCGCGTCCATTATCCATGTCGTTAATGGCGGATCTAAGCATTCGTCATCCATAGTAAGGCAAACCGCCTGGGAAGCCCATGGAATCGCCATGATCAATGGGAGAGAAAGGGGACAACCCGCCCACAGTCTGGCCCTCAAGCATGCCCGAGGTGTGTTTTGCGCCGCCATTGATTTTGGCAGGAAAGTCGCCGGTCCGTTTTAAGGTGGCCAGCCTCTCAACCCATAGCCATTCTGACGTCGCCCATACCCTAGACTTCACGACCCTTGTCAGGCAAGGCAAAACCAGGATGGTTGGGGGGCCGAAATCGCCACAAAGAATTTATTGACAGGGCCGCGGCCAAAACTGCTATATTTATTAAGCCGATTGGTGGGGTGTCGCCAAGTGGTAAGGCATCGGGTTTTGGTCCCGACATTCCTAGGTTCGAATCCTAGCACCCCAGTTTCAGAAGAATTGATATTTGAGATTCTTCGCAATTATGGTCAATCTTCGATGGCGAAAGCCCATTGACCGCATTGATTACGTTCCGACAAGCTTGGGGTTGCGCTGCATGCAGGCAACCTTTAAAGCTCGCAAAACTTGCGATTGCGATCAAACTCCGGATCCTGCCAAGAATAGGCAAAGTGACTCACGGAGTTGATCCCTGGGGCTGCCCGCTGAATGACTTGCATTTGGTCTTCTAGGGAGGGGCGATTACGGGTGGGCTGTCCCCAAATCCCAGCCAGCACCGGCTTTACAAACTGAGTCCCTTGGGGACCTGCCGCCGCCAGCACCTGACGCACCTCTTCTAAAATGCAGCCCGTATTGCCGCAGACAGCATAGGCCATGGGGTGCCAGCCCATCCAAGTGGGGAAGCGATCCCAATGTTGCAAACGAGAATCGTAGCTATTATTGCCCACGGCATTGTTGCCGCCGGGAAAAAACACTGCCCCAGTGGGGATCCCTTGTTGCTGGACCTGTTGACCCATGCGGGTCAGAAAATCAATTACCCCCTGCACGGCATGGGCAACGGTTAACCGCCACAGCTCCTGCTGTAGGCCAGGGCGTTGAGCCGCAGCAGAGAGGTTGGTAAAGGTGCCGTTAGGGGTACGGCTCTGCCAGAGGGGTTCCCCCTCATGGGGATAGAGCTGTGCCACCGCCTCGATATCGGCATCTAAGAGATAGCCTTGGTTGAGGTAGCGGCGGATCAATTCCAGTCCTTGTTGATTCAAGGCCCGCTGAAATAACGCCTGTCGGGAGGCATCGCCATAAATCCACAGATGCTCTACCCGACTCACCACCGAATGGGAGCCGACCCCCCTGGGGTAGCGAATATAGTCAAATAAAACCCCATCTGGGCGGCGGCGACTCACCGCTTGCAGCACTTGCTGAAAGTCTTGCTGCCCCTGAAAATTGTAGGGATCGACAAAGACTTCTGCCGGATTGCTAATCGCCCCGCTACGGGCGAAAGTCAATGTGTCTTGCCCTTGGCCATTGCGGGCTAGCACGGGTTGGCGATCGCTGCGGATGCCGTAGGAGTAACCAAAGTTGAGGGAGAACATCCAGGCCGATACCTTGAGCCCCCGTTGTCGCCCCTTGGCGATCGCCTCGGCCAACAAATCGCGCCGTTCGTATCCCGCACTCTGCACGACGGAGGGCCAAGCGGTGGGGTTGTCGGCCTCAGGAAGTAGCACCTGGCCACTATAAAACACCTCCACATAGACGTGGTTGTAGCCTAGGTTGACGATGCGATCGAGCACCGCCTCCAAAATTCCTGGCTGCAAATCACAGGGATAGAGCCGCAGCCACACGGCCTGCTCCTGGGGCCAATTGCCGTTTCGGCAGCTTTGCAGAGCGTTACTGTGCTGCTCGACTAAGGCCAGATATTGGGAACGGGCAGCGGCATCACCATTAAAAGCCCCGGCCCGTAGGGCTTCTTTTTGGGAGGCCATGGCCTGGGCCACCTGGCAGTAGGGGTTGAGTTGGGCCAGGGCCGCCCGAGGGGGCAAAAAGGCCGTGAGTAGCAATGCCGCAGTGCAGGCATTTGCTAACCAAGTTCGGGGCTGCCAACCCGCGAAAGGCAGGATGCGAAGCGATATAGGTTTGGCTGCGGGCACGTATTCAACCCCTTCAGGCTGTCAAATTGGGCATAAGCCTAGCACTCCTGAGCTGGATTCGCTGGTGGTTCGGATTTGGGCTCCTCCTCTGGAACGACGAGCTCCTCGACTTGAGCCAGCAGCGTGCGCAATCGCATCCGCTGAATGTAAGGCCAACCCCCGCTCACCTCAATATCCCTGAGCAAGTGATAGAGCCGCTGTCGGTTGGTGGGTAGAGCATCTCGAAATAACCCCTCACGAATGTTCCGATGCAGTTGCTCTAAGGTGCGAAGCAGTTCTAGCAAAGCAATTTCGTCGCCCCGGCGAACCTCTGCCACCCCTTCAATCTGATGCATTAAGACCTGCAAATCAGCCGGCAAATTGTCGATATCCAACGCTAGATAATCATCCATATAAACCCTGTTTCCTAAACACAATGGATTGAGCCCCTGAGCACCGTAGCTAACTTGACGCACAAGGTTCAACTCTACAATTCGTTACATGACGAGGCCCTTAAACCCAATAGGACGGCTCGATTGAGGGAACCGAGCCATGTAGAATGCTAACTTGAGGTCCGAGATCGGGTTCCCAGTAATGACTTGGGAAGATTCGGCTTGATTGTCGTTAATCGGTTGATCCCTCCAAGCCTGTGGCGGCGGTTTTAATCAGGTATTTGGGCCATTTAGATTAACTGAGTGACCCAGACCATTGATATCATTCTGTGCCAGCAGACTTTTTATAGCGATTTATCTGATTTTTGAGGTTGACCATGAGGTATCGTGCTCTCGTTGTTGCATTCTTGGCAGTATGCCTAGGATTTTTAACCGCCTGTAGTGAGGGTCCAGTGGCCACTGCAGATGCGCCCCTGACCTACGACCAAATTCGCAATACCGGCCTGGCCAATAGTTGCCCTCAACTATCAGAGACTAGCCGGGGAAGTATTGATTTAGAGCCAGGTAAGCAATACCAAATTGCGGGCATCTGTATGGAGCCCACCACTTATTTTGTTAAGGAAGAGCCCACTAACCGTCGCCAAACCGCAGAATTCATTGCTGGCAAGCCCCTAACCCGCTACACCTCCTCTTTGGACCAAGTGCGAGGCTTGCTCAGTGTTGAAGGTGATGGCAGTCTCACTTTTGCTGAAAAAGACGGCATGGATTTCCAGGCCATTACCGTGCAGTTGCCCGGTGGTAGCCAGGAGCCTTTCCTTTTCACCGTTAAGGGTTTGGTTGCCCATTCTCAGGCCGGTCTAAATGCCATCACGACCTACACCGATTTAGCCGGTGACTATAAAGTTCCCTCCTATCGCACCTCTAACTTTTTGGATCCAAAAGGGCGGGGTTTAGCGACTGGCTATGACACCGCTGTGGCACTTCCAGGTGGCGGTGACAAGGAAGAGTTGGCTCGCGAAAATACCAAGGCCTTTGATATTGGCCAAGGCCACATGACCCTTCAAATTTCGAAGGTGGATAGTGATACGGGTGAAATTGCTGGCACCTTTGAAGCTGAGCAGCCTTCTGACACAGACATGGGTACCGCTGCCCCGGTGGATATGAAAATCCAAGGCATCTTCTACGGTTACTTAGAAGAGTTGGACGCTTAGGGGCTAGGGCTTAACGGTCTAGATGTGTGCTAGATCAGCCTAGATCTCTCCTTAGGGGTTAAATAACAAGCAATGGGGACTTCCTTCTGGGGGTTCCCATTGCTTGTTATTGGGGGGCAATGGTTTCCGTCGGTAGATGCCTAGTAACGGTTTCTTCACCTCTACAATGGATGGAGGTTGAACGGGTGAGTGTGGGAAGACGGCTTTCTGGCTGACCCGATGACCGATCGCGTGGGTCTTGATCTCTGGGTAATGCTGCCCAGGGACTTTTTATAGTGGCAGTGGTGGTAAGACAATGGCATTTTCCTCCGTAATTCGGGCCATGGGGCGATCGCCCCTCACCAAGGAACTCCTCGGTAAACTACAGCAACCCACCCCCTTGCTGCTGAATGGCATTGCCCGTTTGCCCAAGGGGCTGGTCGCCTCCGCCCTAGCCCAACAAAAACAGGCTCCCCTGCTGGTGGTCACCGCCACCCTAGAGGAGGCCAGTCGCTGGGCGGCCCAGCTTGAAGCCATGGGCTGGGATACGGTGCATTTTTATCCCACCTCCGAGGCCTCCCCCTACGATCCCTTTGATCAACAGTCGGAAATGACCTGGGGGCAACTGCAAGTCTTGGCAGATTTGCTCAGCAACCCGAGCGCAGGGCGGGCCATTGTCGCGACGGAACGGGCGCTGCAACCCCATCTGCCCCCGGTGGAAGCCCTCAAAGACTATTGTTTGACCCTGACGAAGGGGCTGGATATCAATCTCAAAGCCCTGGCCAAACAATTGGCCCGTCTGGGCTACGAACGGGTTTCCCTGGTGGAAACAGAGGGGCAATGGGCGCAGCGGGGGGACATTATTGATGTGTTTCCGGTGTCTTCGGAATTGCCGTTGCGTCTAGAGCTGTTTGGGGATGAGCTGGATCGGCTGCGGGAGTTTGACCCCGTCAGTCAACGCTCCCTGGATGAGGTGGAGCGGCTGGTACTGACCCCCACGGACTATACGCCGTTGATTTTGGCGGCGCTGGAGGAACAAGGCTGCCTGGAGGATTTATTCTCAGAGACCGATCGCGAAGGTTGGGCCGATGGGATTGCCCCAGAAGGGGTGCGCCGGTGGTTGGGATTGGCCTTTGATCAGCCCGTCTCCCTGCTGGACTATTTGCCGGAGCAATCCCTAGTGGTGGTGGATGAACCGGAGCAGTGCCGCGCCCATAGCGATCGCTGGGTTGACCATGTGGCCAGCCATTGGCAGGAGGTGCAAACCACCATTGAAACCCATGCTTCAGTCGCCGCCGATGCAGACGCGCCCTTTCAACCGGCGATCGCCCCGCCCCCCATCCATCGAGCCTTTTCCGACATTGAGGCGGACCTGACCCCGTTTGCCTGTGCCCACCTCTCAGAAATCGCCGAAGACAATCGGGGTTTAAATTTGGCCAGTCGCCCCATTCCGGCCATTCCCCACCAATTTGGCAAGCTAGCGGAAACCATCCGCCAGGAGCGCGATCGCCCCGCTGCCATTTGGCTCGTGTCGGCCCAGCCCTCCCGGTCGGTTTCGCTGTTGCAAGAGCACGACTGCCCCGCCCAGTTTTTGCCCAACCCCCGCGACTACCAGGCCATCGACCGCCTCCAGATGCAGCATGTGCCGGTGGCGGTGAAATATTCTGGGCTGGCGGAACTGGAAGGGTTTGTGTTGCCCACCTTCCGGCTGGCGATCATCACTGATCGCGAGTTTTTTGGTCAGCACAGCCTCGCCACACCGGGCTATGTGCGCAAGCGCCGGCGGGCCGCTTCTAAACAGGTAGACCCCAACAAAATGAAGCCGGGGGATTTTGTGGTCCACCGCAGCCACGGCATTGGTCGCTTCAAAAAGCTGGAAAGCCTCACCGTCGATCGCGAAACCCGCGAGTATTTAGTGATTCAGTATGCCGACGGGCTGCTGCGGGTGGCGGCGGACCAGGTGGGGACGCTATCGCGGTATCGGGCTGCGAGCGATCGCCCCCCCGAACTCAACAAGATGACGGGCAAAGCCTGGGAAAAGACCAAGAATAAAGCCCGCACCGCCATTAAAAAGGTGGCGGTGGATTTGCTCAAGCTCTATGCCCAGCGGGCCAAACTAGAGGGATTTACCTTCCCCGTTGATATGCCCTGGCAGCAGGAGCTGGAAGACTCCTTCCCCTATCAGCCCACCCCCGATCAGCTTAAGGCGGTGCAGGACGTGAAGCGGGATATGGAGAGCGATCGCCCCATGGACCGCCTGGTGTGCGGCGACGTGGGCTTTGGCAAAACCGAAGTGGCCCTGCGGGCGGTGTTTAAAGCGATCACCGCCGATAAACAAGTGGCCCTGTTGGCCCCCACGACGATCCTTACCCAACAGCATTACCACACCCTCAAAGAACGATTTGCCCCCTATCCGATTCAGGTGGGGCTGCTAAACCGGTTCCGCACCGCCGAAGAGCGCAAAGATATTCTAAAGCGGTTGCAAACCGGAGAACTAGACGTGGTGATCGGCACCCACCAACTGCTGGGCAAAGCGGTCAAATTCAAAGATCTGGGCCTGCTGGTGGTGGATGAAGAGCAGCGCTTTGGCGTCAACCAAAAGGAAAAAATCAAGGCCCTGAAAACCGAGGTGGATGTGCTTACCCTCAGCGCCACCCCCATCCCCCGTA
>CAYGVA010000067.1:0-18261 GCA_964353225.1 uncultured Leptolyngbya sp. | reverse complement strand
CAGCAGCCGGGGGGTGGCCATAGGGGGGCTCCATCAGGGGACTGTGCCTATTTTAGGCTGGGGTTAGCCCGTCTCCGGCATCTAGTTTCCGGCACCCAGTCTCCCGCACAAGGCGAAGCGCCAGGTCGTTATCCATCAACTGTCTGGCGATGGGCAGGCGATCGCCCCATTTCATCGCGGTGTTGCTTAATGACCCCTGATGGGACAGCAGCTATTAAGCAAGGCGCAAGGCAATATTTAGGGTTATCTACCGTAGTAAAGCCGTCCAGGTCGATGCCCCAACGATGCCGTCCGTCAAAATTTGGGCGTCCCGCTGAAATGCCATGACGGCATCCTCCGTTTGGGGGCCAAAGATACCGTCAAGGGCACCGTTGTAAAAACCGAGACCTTGCAAACGGGTTTGCAGGCGAGTCACCGCTGGGCCATAGGTGCCTAGCCTCAGGGTGGGGAAGTCAACGGGCACCCCCTCGATGGCACTGCCCTGGGTACTGGAGACGGGCGGGGCGGGGGCGGGCACCTCCGCAACGGCGGGGGCCGCCGGGGGCGTAAATTCGGTGGATGGGGTGGGCAATAGTCGCTCCCAAGTAGCGGGGCCGACAATGCCATCTGCCATTAAGCCGGCATCGGCCTGAAATGCTTGCACCGCCACTTCGGTCTCGCTGTCAAAGTTGGCGTCTACCGGGCTGGGGTGATATCCCAACAGGGAGAGGATGCCCTGCAGCTCTTCTACCCCTGTGCCCTGATCGCCAAATCGGAGGGTGGGCCGTAGCTCCGCTTGGGCCATATTGAGTGCGGGCTGGGTTTGGGCGATCGCGGGCATCGGCACCACCAGCCCCACTGCCACCGCCAATACACCCGGTAACCACCGGCACCGTTTGCCCCTGACTCTGTGGCCCTGGTCAAACGCGCCACAATCAGGCCGAACAACGGTAGCAGAATCGGATGGATGGGACGGCAATAGGGATTCCAATGGCATAACTGGCAATGGCATAGCTGAGAGCAGTGGTTAAGGAAAATGTAACCATCGAGGCGTAGGCTCCATATAGACTACCTCGGACCTCATCGAAACTAGCGGGGAGAAACCGTGAAATTTTCGCGATTAGAGCAGTTTCAGGCAATATTGGTCGGTCTTGCCCTGGCGGATGCAGCCGCCCAGGGACGGATTATTGCCCTAGCACCCCTAATCGGGACGCAGGGCCAACCCGATGTGCGGTCACCCGATTGGGGGAAATCACTGATACAAGTTGCCCAGCACGTTACCGCTGGCGGGGGCACCCTCCCCGCTAGCGCGCTGGACTATCCCCCCTGGGAATTGGCCATCGTCCAAGTTCCGCTGCTGTTGCGCCATGTAGATGACTCGATCGAGCAATACATAACCGCTGCTCGCACCCTAGGATTTCCTAACCCTGGGGAATCCCCAGGGGCTGAGCTGTATCAGCTTTTACAGGTCCTATTGGGGCCGAGTTCAGGTCAGCCCTTGTCAATGCAATTAGCCGCGCTACAGTCTTGGCTCGATCGCCACCCAGGCCCCAAAAACTGGGGGTTGCATCCAGCGCTGATGCAGACGTTGCAGGCCCAGGGAGATTTTCGCTTGGCGATCGCGGGTAGCCTAGGCAGGGCATCCTCACCGCTGCTCCCGGTCTTGATTGGTTTGTTCTGCACTGCCCTCAGGGGACTCAGAACCATTCCCATACAATGGCGACAAGAACTGGCTTTACCCCAGCCCGGCACAGGCTATTGGCAGCGGTGGGGGGTTGCCCACGAAACGGAGCTGCATACAATGGCCACGGGTCTGTGGCGCACCTGGGCAGGTCTGTGATTCCACCTTAAGGTGACCTATCAAGATCGCTATAATAATTGCTAAGTACGTACGTGTTAATGCATCTGCCCAACTCGATCAGCACCAACTTTCAAGATTCGTTATCCCTTCAACGACATATTTTGAGGCAACGCTCTTCTATTTGTGGGTCAACCATGGCCATGGTTATGAAGTGCTACTAGGGAAACGTTAGCCAAGGATGAAAGTACTGTGGTGGCGGATCAGAAATCTTGAGGCTTGGCGGACAGCTTTGAATCGTCGAGTCGGCTCTGTCAGTCATTTTCTCCAAACCCATGGGTCGAAAACCTCGGCGCTTCGCGTCAGAACCCTACCCCATCGGTTAGGGCAGCGGTTGCCGTGGCGACAACCCTTTATGCCCAATGCGGTGCCTCCGGTACAGCGATCTCGCCCTAAAGCGATTTCGGGGGGTTGGCTACAGCCTTCGACTACGGTGTTGCTGTCAACCTTGACCTTAACGGCAGCTATGGGGCAGCAATTTTATCGGCAACCCACATTACAGGTCGGAACGGTGGCCCCCCATACCATTGTGGCCCCAGCGGATGCCACGGTGGTTGACACGGAAACCACCGAAGCCGAACGGACGGCAGCCCGTAATGGTGCCGCCCCGGTCATGATTATTGACGACGCAAAAAATGACCAAATTGAGGCCAGCCTAGAGACCTTATTACAACAGGCTTCATCCCTCCGTCGCCAGGCCGGTGCGTTTCCCTTTGCCGCCACCAATCGTCTGTCCACAGCCGCCCAAATCTATTTGCGCCAGGCCCCTGACAAAGACTGGCAGATGATTCTGCAATGGATAGAATCAGAGCGCCCTATCCCTAACGGCACGGCTACGAACTTAGCTGAAGACCTCGCCTGGGATAGCGTTTCGCCCCTTCAACGGCAAGCCATTAAGGAGCTGCTAGACCATTCCCCAACTGAGCGATCGGCATTGACAGCAAAAATCCTCACCGCCCGAACCAGCTATCAGCGGGTACAAAGCGATCTGAGGTTTTTAGCCAATGAAGCCGGTTTACAACTGCCCAATGATGAGTCGTTTCTCGATCTCTCTGACGCCCGTTGGGAAGAGAGTCAAAAACGGTTAAAGGCCGTTCTCTACCGCATGTTGCGCCAGGGCATTGCCCCAGGGCTGTCTGAGGAAACCCTCTACCAGGCCAGCCATGGGCAACTCAAGGGCATTGTCCCGTCCACCGTTGAGGATTTTGCCGCCACCCTTTTGACGATGGTCCTCGACAGTAACTTAGTTGAAGATCCGGTGCAAACCCGTCAGCAGGCGGAGGATGCCGCAGAACAGGTCTTAGAGGTCACTGTCAGTGTTCAAAAGGGCGATCTGATCACCCAAGCGGGGGAAACCATCGACCAGAGTTCCTTTGTGCTGTTGGATGAATTTGGCCTGAGTCAACGTCGGTTAAATGGGTTCGGATTTGTCGGATTTGGCTTACTGGTGGGCGGTGGGGTTGCGATCTTTTTGTTGGCAGAACAAACGGTCCGCCCCGCCCTCCGCCACCGCGACCATGGCTTGATCCTGTTTATGTTGATGGGGGTATCTGGCCTGAGCGTGCTGGGGCTGGCGGCCTATAGCCTCCCAGCGGTGGGGTTGCTGATCAGCAGCTTTTATGGCGCTACCCTTGGCACGGTAGTGGTGACATTACTGGCCATAGCGCTACCCATTGGCACCCGCATTAGCCTGATTCCCTTGATTGCCTGCGCCGCTGGGGCCATTGTCAGTAGCCTGATTGCGCCTCGGCTACGCTCCCGAGAAGAACTGGCCCTCCTGGGGGGGGTGGTGGGTTTGATTCAAGGGGGGGGATATCTGGTGATGACCTGGGTCTTGAGCCCGGTGTCTGCCGCCACCTGGTATTTGCCGTTGACGGGTGCGGCGATGCAGGGGGTGTATGGCCTGATTTCGAGCGTTGCGGCCCTGGGACTCAGCCCCTATTTAGAGCATTTGTTTGACTTGATCACGCCAACCCGGTTGGCAGAATTAGCTAACCCCAATCGGCCTCTTTTAAAACGCTTGGCGGCTGAAGCCCCCGGCACGTTTCAGCACACGGTCTTTGTCGCGTCCCTCGCGGAGTCAGCGGCCCAAGCCCTCCAATGCAATGTGGAGCTGGTACGGGCCGGTACGCTATATCACGACATTGGCAAAATGCACGATCCCTTGGGGTTTATTGAAAATCAAATGGGGGGGCCGAATAAACATGATCAACTCAATGACCCTTGGCAAAGTGCCGCCATCATTAAAAAGCATGTCACCGAGGGGCTGGTCATGGCCCGTCGCTGCCGATTGCCAAAAGCGTTGCAGGCCTTTATCCCTGAGCACCAGGGCACAATGCTGATTAGCTACTTTTTTCATCAGGCCCAGGAGCAAGCCCAAGAGAAAACTGAAAACCCTGCTGAATTGACGACATTTCCGGCAACGGCACCCCCTGTCAGTAAGCCCATCGATGAGCGCAGCTTTCGGTACGACGGCCCCATCCCCCAATCCCCAGAAACGGGGATTGTGATGCTGGCGGATTCCTGTGAGGCGGCGCTGCGATCGCTCAAGGATGCCACCCATGAGGAAGCGTTAGCCATGGTGAATCGCATCCTCAAGGCCCGGTGGCGCGATCGCCAACTGGTAGACTCTGGCCTCACCCGCGAGCACATGGCGGTGATCGCCCAGGTGTTTGTGCAGGTTTGGCAGCAATACAACCACAAGCGCATTGCCTACCCAAAGGACAGCTTTAAGCCCATGACCCGCTCCTCTTAGGGCGTTACCCCAGACAACCGTTGATAGGCGAGTGTCAAGGCGGTTTCATCCCCCACATTACCGGGGAAGAGCACCACCGGTAGTTGCGGAAATTGGGGATGATCTTTAGCCGTGATCACCACCGAGCAGCCGGGGACAATTTGTCCGAGCAGCCGCGCTTGGGTCAGGGCGAGCCCCTCGCTGAGGGTGTCGTTAGAGGTAATGCCGCCCTTACTGATCAAAAAGCCTAGGGTATCGGGGAGCCCCCGCAGGATATCCATCAACAGGGTAGAGACCTGTTGGCCAAAGGCTAGGCGTGTCGCGGTATCCGCAAAGGTCAGCTCTTGGCGACTGGTATAGATGACAGGGGTTTTGCCCTCGGCGTGAGCGGTATGGGCTTGGGCCAGCACCCCATCAAGAAGCTGCTTACGGGCGGCGGTCCCATCGTCTTCCCGTTTTGGCAAAAGGGCTTGGATATCTACCTCAATGGCGACGGTGCCGGGGGCGGTGAGCAGCACCTGCAATTGCTGGGTGGTTTTTTGCACATGGGAACCGACGAGGACTGCCCCTGGCGAGCCTTGGCGCTTGTATTGGGCCATGGCGGTGGCGGCCACGGGCTGAGGGGGCAGGGCGGCGAGGGCGGTGAGGAGACTGGCGGCACTGCGAAACAGAAACCGCTTGCCTTGGCGTGCGGCGGCCAAAACCGCCAGGGCAAACTGATTTAGGTCAGACTGCTGTTCGCCGTCTACCACCACGCAGGCGTTGTTTTCTAGGGTTAAGAGGCGATCGCCACAGCCCTGGCGCAAAGCCGCCAGCGGCAACCGTTGCACCGCAGTCGCTGGGATGCGGCCTTGGGTTTTTTCGGCCACATACTCAGGCAGGTAGCTGTGGTGGTAGCCAAAGACCGAGTCCTGGGCAAATTCGGTTTCGTGGGCGGGGACGGGCTGCCCCCCTTGCATCACATAGTGAATGCTGTCGCGGGTAATGCGTCCCCCTTCAAAGAAAGCGGGCACCAGGAAATGGGCATCAAAGGGGCCTAATTCCGCCGCGATGACATCGGTTTCGACGGGATAATGGCCCCGCAGGGTAGAGTCTGAGCGACTGACGATCAAAAAGTCATGGATCCCGGCCTGGGGTAGGGCTAGCTTGAGGTTATGGCACACCTCTCGGGTGACGGCGGCAGCGATCGCTGAAGGTAGGGCGCGGGTATTGGTGAGGACAAAGACCAGGGGGGAGTCATCCTGTAGGGCCGATACCAAAGTATCCACATCCCATTTCAAGAGTAGTAGGCAGCTGTGGACCGTTTGGGAGCCCGTGGGGTCGTCATCCAAAACGATAATCTTAGGCTCAACCGGCATGGGCTTTTTCCCCTTTGCGTGCAATAGTCATCAGCATTCCAAGCATTCCATTGATCTGGCCAGCCTGCAGCGCCTTCAACATTATCGCCATAGTTGCGGCGACAGAAGCCGCCGATCAACCATTAGAATCTTGACTGGATTCCCCACGCTTCAATCAATACCCATGGTCAAACATATCGCCATTGTTGGGGCCGGACCCGGTGGTTTGGCCACGGCCCTACGCCTGATCGCCCAGGGCTATCACGTCACCCTCTTTGAAGCTGCAGATCGCGTCGGCGGTCGCATGGCTGGCCTACAAGTGGGGCCTTACCACTTCGATACCGGCCCCACTATTCTGCAACTGCCCCGCCTTTACGACGCCCTGTTTGCTAGCGCTGGCCTCGATCGCGCCGCCTACATTCCCTTTACCCGTCTAGAGCCCTATACCCGTGTCCGCTTCTGGGATGACACCCACCTCGACCTCACCACCGACCAGGTCCAACTTAAAGCCCAACTGGCCGATTTTCGCGACGACCTGCCCGCCGCCTTCGATCGCTGGTATGCCCGCGAAAAACGCAAATATGACCAGGGTTATGAAGCGTACCTGGGCCAACCAGCGCGACCGCTGTTGGGGTATGTGCGGCTCGACGAACTCCCCACCGCCCTCTCCTTTCGCCCCTGGGAAAGCCTGTATCAGCACTTTTGGCATGCCTTCAAAGACGATCGTTTAGTCTATGCCCTCAGCTACCCCGCCAAATATCTGGGGATGCACCCCACCCTCAGCACCAGCGTGTTTAGCCTGATTCCCTATGTGGAGCTATTAGATGGGGTATGGCATCCCCAGGGGGGCTTTCGGGCCTTGGCCCAAGCGATCGCGACAGCCATTACCGATTTGGGCGGACAGATCCATCTGCAAACCCCGGTCAAACAACTCTGGATCGAACAGGGCCAGAGTCGCGGGGTCGAACTGGCCAGTAGGGAGCGGGTTGAAGCCGATGCGGTGGTGGTGAATGCTGATTTTGCCCACGCGGTGCAGACGTTATTGCCGGAGGATTGCCGAGGGAAATATAGCGATCGCTGGCTCGCCCAAAAGCAGTTCTCCTGCTCCACATTCATGCTTTATCTAGGGCTGGATCGGCGCTATGACCATCTGCCCCATCACCAGCTTTACCTGTCAGAGCATATTCGTCGCCGCGATCGGCCCTTCATCGACGACTCGGCCCTAGATGCGGCGGACCCGCCCTTTTATGTGTGCAATCCCACCCTGACGGATGACAGTAATGCCCCTGCGGGCCACTCCACCCTGTACGTGCTGGTGCCCATCCCCCATACCGGCCACGGGGTCGATTGGGTTGCACAGAAACAAGCCTACCGAGATTTAGTGGTGAGTCGCCTGCCCCAATTGGGGTTTGAAGGGGTCGCCGATCACATTGTTAGCGAAACCTGCTACACCGCCGACACCTGGCAGCAAGCCTATCAAGTGCATTTAGGGGCGGTGTTTAACCTCAGCCACACCCTGCCCCAACTCGGTCCCTTTCGTCCACCGATTCGCTCCGAAACCGTGGCAGGGTTGTATTGGGTGGGGGGAGCCGTCCATCCCGGTAGTGGACTCATGACTATTTTGGAAGCGGCCAAGCACACCGCCCAGTTTGTCCAAGAGGATATGCCCATGCGGTAAAACATCATCGGCAATTTTCCCAATCACCCCTTTTCAAACCACCTCTCCTGCAAATTGCAGCGGCAACAAATCACCGCTGCAATTTGCAGATTCGTAATTTACAGCGACTGCACTCGCTCCTGCACCTCAGACAACACCTGGTCAGGACGCAACGGCTTGTAGGTCAGGTGAGACACCACCACAAACACCACCAGACCGATCAGGGGGCTGATCAGGGTGGGGAAGCCATCAAAATCAGGGGTGAATAGGGCATTGGGAATGTAGAGCAAGGTATTGTCAACCCCAAACATGGTCGGCATCAGGGCGAATAGAACCAACCGGATGCCGGAGCCCACAATGATGCAGGCCAAAGCCCCTTGCCAAGTGGCACGGGACCAGAACAGCCCCCCAGTGAGGGGAATCACCAGCCCAGCAAATCCCAAATCAAAGGCCAGCAGTAGCAGCACCCCGGTCTGAGGAATCTGAATGGCAAAGAACACCCCCATCAACGTAATCAAAATCGCCATCAGCCGGGTGATCAGCAGCAGCCGGTCACCACCCGCCCCATGGGCATTGGCATGGCGAATGCCCAGCACGTTATGGGCAATCACTGACGAGGTGCCCAAGATTGCACCATCTGCGGTAGAAAGGGACGCCGACATAATTGCGGCAATGACAATCAAACTCAGCACTGGCGGCACCACGTTTTGCAACAGTGAAAACAGCACCGGACCCTCAACCGTCACACCTGCCTGGGCCAGAATACCGTTAGCCGATAGGGCAATGATCGAGAAGGGAATGCCGATGATTACGGTGCCCGCACAGCCAATAAAACAAGCCCGCTGCGCTGTCTCTGGGCTTTCGGCGGCAAAGATACGGGCCATAAAGTCAATGGCCACAATATCCCCTAACCCGAGGGCCAAAATTGTCGCCCAGTTAATGGCAGCACCAGACCCCGTCGAGGTCAGTTGTTCAAAGGCAAACGGCCCCATGCCAGCAGGAATTTCGAGGCCAAAATTGATGCCGATAAAGCCAATCAGCAGAATTGAACCCACGAAGGCAATCAACACCTGAATAGCATCGGTGTAGGCAACCGCAAATAATCCCCCAGACACAGTGTAGACAAACACGACCGTGGCAATGAGGGTGATGCCACCGACATAGCTAAGACCCAAAAAAGTTTCAAATAAATATCCCCCCGCCACCAGATTTCCGGCCAGCAAAAAGGAAAAGCTCAGCACCATAATCACCGCCGCCACGACCTCGGTGACTCGGCCATATTTCACCCGATAAAAGTCAGGTAGGGTAATTAAGCCCATGCGGTTTAAGGGCTTGGCATAAAACAAGCCGGTGAGCAGCAGACATAGGGCTAGCCCGATAGGGAGCGATGCCCCGGCCCAAAAGCCGAATGCTGCCGACAAATCGGTGTTCCCTAAGGTGGCGTTGGAGTCAACGGACTGGGCCATCAAGGTGGCGGCGGCGAGGGGCAAACTGAGCCCCCGACCGGCCACCAAAAAGTTGACGCTATCGCCTTTGATTTGCTGGGACGCCCATACCCCAATCCCTAAGGTTCCGAGGAGGAAGATAATAATCCCCCAGGAATAAACGGTATTTTCCATGGATTTCTCTCCTAAGTTTTGAGCGGTAACGCTGAAACTAGAAACAACTAAAAAGCCCGAGAGAAGTTGGCGCTCTCATAATGAGAACAACCAACATCTCCCGGGCTTTTATCCCTCCGTGAACCGAATCAACTCCTTCATAGAGTCAACTCGGTTGCATCTCTCGGACCAGACACTCAAACAAAAATTTGAGTCGGAACCCTAGATGCAATATTGATAAGCTTTATCTGTATCAACACAGGGGCAAAGTGAGTTATCGCTTTGCCGAAAATTAATTTTCAGCTTTTGAAAACCTGTGCTTCATTTATTTTTAGCAGTAGCTTTTAGGGGGCGTAAGTATTAGCGGATACCGTTACTTGCTGACGATGTCATGGTTTCTTGGGTTTTGTGGCATCTGAAGGATCGTGAATGAAACGAGCAGTGATTAGGCTTGTTTTTTAAAAAGTGAAGGATGAAAAATAGAACGCCATCATGTCCCGCCATTCATAATTTGATTGGTAACTGTCCCAACAACTACGCTGGCTGAGCGAAGTCGAAGCCAAAACCCAATCAGAATGCCCCCTTCGACTCCGCTCAGGGGACGGTTACATTTGATTATGGGTTAGTGCTGCGGTGCCAACAAGGACGCCAGTAAGGCCACCAAAGGATTGCCCTGGCTAGCCCCATCGGCCAGCACACTGTCCTCGCCAGACCCTAGGGTCTGGCGAGGACAGTAGGGTTGATTCATTTGACAGAGAAAAAAGTCGAAATACACTATGGCTCACTCCAAACATCGCGGCGATGTTGAACGGCCAAACCAGTAACACTGTCCGCGAGGTCCAGGACGGCGGTGCGTCCTGGTGGTAGGCCGCAGGACGTGCGTAGCGGGGGTCTGGGGGCAATCCAAACGCCCCCAGTCGAAGCGTCCCATGGTTCACCGAAATCGTCGCCTTAGCTGATCTCTTTGAACAAAGACTATTTTTATTCCTTTAGAGAATCAACCCTAGGCGAGGACAGTGTGCCTGGAGTCATTGCAAAAAAAGGAGCCTTTGACCTGCCCCACACCTTTGCAAAATCCGTCATCATAAATATCGATGCACTGATAACCCCTAGGTGAGCGTGGTATGGGCGACTTTAATATTCAGGCCCCCTTTGAGCCCACAGGTGATCAACCCCAGGCAATCAAAAATCTGATTCAGTATTTGCAAGATGACCATCGCTATCAAACCCTATTGGGGGCAACGGGAACTGGCAAAACTTACACCATGGCGCAGGTGATTTCTCGCATTGGCAAACCCGCCTTGGTCTTGGCCCATAACAAAACCCTGGCAGCCCAACTGTGCAATGAGCTGCGGGAGTTTTTCCCTGATAATGCGGTTGAATATTTCATTAGCTACTACGACTATTACCAGCCCGAGGCCTATATCCCCGTTACGGATACCTACATCGCCAAAACCGCTTCTATCAACGAAGAGATTGATATGTTGCGCCACTCGGCGACGCGATCGCTGTTTGAACGGCGAGATGTGATTGTGGTGGCCTCCATCAGCTGCATTTACGGTTTGGGGATTCCGTCTGAATACCTCAAGGCCTCCATCCCGCTCAAGGTGGGCATGGAGGTCAACCAGCGGCAGGTGCTGCGGGACTTAGCCATCGTGCAGTACACCCGCAACGATCTGGATCTGGGCCGGGGCCGTTTCCGGGTCAAAGGGGACGTGCTCGAAATTGGCCCCGCCTATGAGGACCGCATCATCCGCATCGAGTTCTTTGGGGACGAGATTGACGCCATTCGCTATGTCGATCCGGTGACCGGCACGACCCTGCAAAGCCTAGAAGCTGTCAACATCTACCCCGCCAAGCACTTCGTCACCCCCGATGACAAGCTGGAAGCAGCCTGCCAAGCTATTCGCGATGAATTGACTGAGCGCCTCGCCGTGCTCGAAAAGGAGGGTAGGCTCCTCGAAGCCCAACGATTGGAGCAACGTACCCGCTACGACCTAGAAATGCTGCAGGAGGTGGGCTACTGCAACGGTGTGGAAAACTATGCCCGTCACCTGGCCGGACGCACCGCTGGTTCACCGCCCGAATGTTTGATCGACTATTTCCCTAAGGATTGGCTGCTGGTAATTGACGAGTCCCACGTCAGTATCCCCCAAATTCGGGCGATGTATAACGGCGATCGCGCCCGCAAGACGGTGCTCATTGAGCATGGCTTCCGCCTGCCCAGCGCCGCCGACAACCGCCCCCTTAAAGCCGAAGAATTTTGGGACAAGGTTGACCAATGTGTCTTCGTTTCCGCCACCCCTGGCAGCCACGAGATCGAAATTTCTGAGGAGCGTATCGCTGAGCAAATCATTCGCCCCACCGGGGTCTTGGATCCAGAGATCTCGGTGCGACCCACGGCGGGACAGGTGGATGATCTCTTAGCCGAAATCAAAGTCCGCGTCACCCGCAATGAGCGGGTGCTGATTACCACCCTGACGAAACGGATGGCTGAAGACTTAACCGATTACCTGGATGAGCAGGGGGTCAGAGTGCGCTACTTGCACTCGGAGATCCATTCCATCGAACGGATTGAATTGATTCAAGACTTGCAGGAAGGCCGTTTTGACGTGCTGGTGGGGGTCAACTTGCTGCGAGAAGGACTCGATTTGCCGGAGGTGTCCCTCGTCGCCATCTTGGACGCCGATAAGGAAGGGTTTTTGCGGTCAGAGCGATCGCTGATTCAAACCATTGGCCGCGCTGCCCGCCATGTGCAAGGGCAAGCCATCCTCTACGGCGACAACCTTACCGACAGTATGGTCAAAGCCATTGAGGAAACCGAGCGCCGCCGCGCCATCCAGCAAAAGCATAATCAAGACCATGGCATTACCCCAAAATCGATTGTGCGGCGCAAGAGCAATGCCATCCTCTCGTTCTTAGAGGTATCACGACGGTTGAATGTTCAAGAGCTCGATACGATTTACGAGCATAAGGATGATTTGCCCTTAGAGGAGATTCCTGAACTCATCGGTCAGCTCGAAAAGCAAATGAAGGAATTGGCCAAAAATCTAGAGTTCGAAGAAGCTGGTAAGTATCGCGATCGCATCAAAACTTTACGGGACAGATTATTGGGCAAGCGCTCTATCCTCCCAGAATAAATACGTTGCGATTACGTTGCAATACCGCTAATCCTTCGGATTCCCATCAGAATCGGGGAATACTTAGGTCAGGTTTAATAGGGTTTCCGAATAGCTGAGTGATTGTGCTGTGGGTGAATCGAATGACCACTGCCTAGGCTAAGTCTTAGACATGGACAAATGTTTTGCATTCGCCGCATAGATAGTTCAGTGCAGATCAGCAATCTCAGCAATGGGCAGTTCGGGGGGGCCGTAATTCACGGATACCGTTGCTCTGCCCTCTCTTAAACCGTCCAACAGTAATCATGCATACACATTGAGCACATGGGTTTAGATACGGCTCACCTCGATTTCACGGTTGTTATTTGTACGTACAACGGCGCAAAACGCTTTCCTGAGGTTTTAGATTGTCTCTGCTTGCAGGTCGATACCGACCACCTGCGTTGGGAAGTGATTGTTGTTGATAATAACAGTACCGATGAAACGGCGGCTGTTATCGAGCAGTACAAAGCCCAGTGGCCTTTGGCCATACCGTTGCAATACGTCTTTGAGAAACGCCAAGGTGCAGGCTATGCGCGTCACCGAGCGATGCGCGTCGCCGAAAGCCCGTTGGTTGGCTTTTTAGATGACGACAATTTACCGGCTCAAAATTGGGTGGCCTCGGCCTACCGCTTTTCTCAGAAATATCCCTCTGCGGGGGGGTATGGGAGTCGTATCCAGGGTGATTTTGAGCACACTCCACCGAAAGATTTTGAGCGCATTGCCCCGTTTTTGGCACTGATCGATCGCGGCGATGAACCACTCATCTATAAGCCCCATGAAAAGGTTCTCCCCCCCGGAGCCGGTTTGGTTATCAAGCGCGATTTGTGGCTTAAACACGTCCCAGCAGACCCCGTATTAGGGGGACGGACTCAGTCAAGCATGTTGACCGGGGAGGATTTAGAAGCGATTTTACATATTCAGAGGGCGGGTTGGGAAATTTGGTATAACCCGGAAATGTGCTTGCAGCACAAGATTCCTAAACAACGGCTAGAGCATCAATACCTGATCAATCTAATGCGGGGCATTGGTTTGAGCCGCCAACGGACTCGTATGCTCAGTATGCCGGTCTGGCAGCGTCCTCCCATGTTTTGGACATATCATCTCAATGATGTTTTCAAGATGATGAAGCATATTGCCAAGTACAAAGCTGGAACGTGGCAAGAGCCCGTCGCGGCTTCTGAGATGTCCCTTTACATATTTAGTTTTTTGAGTCCCTATTATCTTTGGTATCGCCAGTTGCGCTACCTTTGGCATCGTCAGTTTAGCGGTTGGCAAGAAAGACAAAACCAGAGTGTGAGCGACGGGACTGAAAACCCGCAACCCGCCCTAGAGACAGCACACCAAGAAGATTAACCTTACTCCAGAGGTCGCCAGTTGCCGGAGACAATAAACGCCGCCCAAAAGTAGGGATGGCTGTAGCGATCTCCCTGGCGAATAAAGTCTAGCTGTACCCGACGCAGGGCGGCACTGCGCCCCGCCCCGGCCAGCAGGTAGCCATAATAGGCCGTCATGACCGCTTGGGTCGCCCTATCGTCCACCTGCCAGAGGCTCAGCACCAGGGTTTCGGCCCCAGCGATGGTCATGGCCCGACGCAACCCATACACCCCTTCCCCAACAGTGACTTCCCCTAGGCCCGTTTCGCAGGCTGAGAGCACCACCAGTTGGGTGCCGTAGAGGTCGAGTCCCGCCGCTTCTAGGGCCGTCAAGGCCCCGTCCTCATTTCCGCTAGCGCGCTGATTAAACCCAGCTAAGGCTAACCCCGATCGCAGCAGCGGATTTTCAAGGGGGCTGAGGGGAGCATTGCGGACCATAGCTGGGGTGATTGCTGAGGCCCCGGCGGGCACCCATTCTGAAGAGAGATCGCCCACACTGACGACCCCCAGACCACGAGTGCCCCCTGGGGCAACGGCGGACAGATCTGCCAAGAAAAACCCGTGGGTGGCAATGTGCAAAATCTGGGGTCCCTGCACCTGTTTGAGGGCATTTTCGGTGGCGTCAGCTCCGGTGAGCAGGGTGACTTCGGGTAAAAGGGCCGCGATCGCAGTGCCCTCCGCTGCGGTACCCGGTAACGGCCCAAATTGAAGCTGGGCCAGATCCACCGACCCTTCTCCCCGGTCACCATCAACCGTAGAAGTCGACACGGCAAGGGGTGCGGCCCCTGCATTGTTATAGTCCGGATTGGTCAATAGCATTGGCGACTGGCGGCTCTCTACCTTCGTTTGCAGCCGCAGTAGATCCCGCCCGGAAGTAAGGGTGGTGATTTCAAATTGCTCGATCAAATAGCGATCATCAGCGGTGCGGAGGGCCTCAAAGGGAATGCGATTAAGTTGGCCATCGGGGGCAATCAAGAGCCGCTGCTTCCCCGCTAGGGCGGGCAAAACCGGGTCTAAGATCAGGGCTGCTAAGGCGCGACTCGTCGCCGTCGGCGATTGGCTGCGATCCATGAGCGTACGGTTAAACGCATCCACTGCTGGGTCAATGACAGCGGTCTCCCCCAGATCTTGCCAAACCACGACGCCATCGGCATCCAGCACATACAGGGCATAGCGGGGCGGCCCAAAGTTTTGCAACACCGGCGCATCGGGGATCACGGGACGATAGCGCACCATTTCCACCAAGGCGGTATCCGAGGGAATCGCGGCTTGAATTGCCGCCAAGGTCACTGGGGTTGCCTCGGTACGAAATAGGGTGCTGCGTTGACTGAGGCTGGCCTGGATCGCCTTTTCTGTGTTTTGGAGCTGGGCCAGCTTGAGCTGGTATTGGTCGGGGTCTTCGCGGGCCAAATCCCCATAGCGGAGGGTGGCGATTTGGCGACGGATATCCACCAATTGGTCAAATTGCTGTTGCTCGGTGGGGGTCAGCCGCTGGCGCAATACCTGATGGCTGCGGGCGGTAATGTCTAGGGACCGTCCCTTACGGCGCAACACCGTCTCTAGGGCCAGTTCCGCCGCCTTCAAATTGTCCGGCAGGGTTTGCAAACTCAAAGACAGCGCCATGTTCAGGGTGGTGGCGATGGTCTGCAGATACGCCTGCTGCTGTTCGTCTGACAGGGCCACCAGGTTATTGATTAGATTTTGTTCTTCGATGGCTAGGGTCGTGTCTAGGGTTGTGATCGTTTCGGGGTAGTGCTGCTGTTGCCAATACACCGAGGCTAGATTCCCCAGGGTCAGTGCCACATCGGGGTGGTCCGGACCGAACCGCTGCTGCCGAATCGCCAACACCTCGTCGTAATGGGTTTCAGCGGCGTCATATTGCCCCCGGTAGCTCAAAAGGGTGGCCAAATTGCTGAGGCTATTGGCCACGTCGGGATGGGTTGACCCCAGTCGGGCGCGGCGAATCGTCAAAGCCTCCCCAAGCAAAACTTCTGCCTCGGTCTGGCGGTGGGGCTGTAGGGAATAGAGGGCGGCTAGGTTACTCAGGGCGGTGGCCACGCTGGGGTGATCAAAGCCTAATTGCTGCCGCCACAGCGCCAATGCCTCTTGGTATAAGGATTCCGCTTCGCCATAGTGGCCCTGGGTGCGATATAGGCGGGCTAAGTTATTCAGGGCGGTGGCTACGTTGGGGTGATCAGGGCCTAACTGCTGTCGCCAAGTGGCTAAGGCTTCGGTGAGCAGCGGTTCCGCTTCGTCATAGCGGCCTTGGTTGCGGTAAATCAAGGCCAGGTTGTTTAGGGCTGAGGCAAACTCCGGGTGCGATCGCCCCAGTTGTGCCTGCCGAATCTCAAGCACCCGCTGTAAATGGGTTTCTGAGGTCGCGTACCGCCCCTGGATCTGTTCAAAACTAGCCAAATTAAACAGGGCCGTAGCCACATCGGCATGGTTGGGGCCGAGATGCCGCTCCAAAACATCCAGGGTTTCTTGGTAAAGGGGAAGGGCTTCGCCATAGCGGCCTAGGGCTTCATACACCGTGGCTAAATTGCTCAGGGTGACCGCCCAGTCTCTGGGGTCGGGGTCCGGTTGCTGTTGCCAGATGGCGATCGCCTGTTGCAACAGGGGCAATGCTTCGCTCTGGCGTCCCTGGGATTGATACAAGGCCGCCAGGTTATTCAAGCTTGTGGCCAGTTCAGGATCGGTCGGCTCAAGCAACGTTTGACGAATCGTCAGGGCCTCTTGCAGCAACGGCTCGGCTTCGTCATAGCGGCCCAAAGCTTGATAAAGCACCGCCAGATTATTGAGACTCACCAGCACATCGGGATGGGTGTCGCCTAAATGTTGACGGAACAAGGCTAATGCGGCGGCAGCGATGTCGACAGCCTCGGTGTAACGCCCCGCTTGGTAGAGATCAATCACTTCAGCACCCAGGGCGTTAGCCCGATCGAGATCGGCATGACCGGCTTGGGCGCGGGCGGCGGGCGACGCCCAGATCATCTCACTGGGGGCGGTTTCTGCCCCTGGCAGGGGTGCTTGATCGGCGCAATCCAAGGCTGGGCCACAGTTAGCTCTGGTTTCAGCCGGGGGTATAGCGAGGATCTGGGTCAGGCTGAGGAGTAAAGCCAAGGACAGGCTGGGTAACGGCATAGCGGCACAGATCAGGCACGTCAGTCTAAGCTACCGCCCCAAAGCATGGCTCTCCTGATTAGGGTCAACCAATACCATGCTCATGGGGCGTTTTTATAGCCTGCCCCAATGGGGGACCCGCTGTGGGATCAACATTGTGCTCCGTAAGTGGTTGTGACAGGCTGGGATACTAGCATTTTGGCCATAGACCCTTCTTCCCTTAACAAGGGCGTCTTCGGCGGGGGCAGATCCTTTTGATTTGCTCCCAATTGCACCATCGGCAATCCCTAGCTCAACCTCAGGTTTTATGGCTCCTCTCCCCGTTCTGCTGCTGATTTTTGGCGTGAGCTTGGCGGTCCTAGTCAAGGCATCCGACTTCTTTACCGATTCTGCTGAAAAACTGGGCATTGCCATGGGGCTGCCCCCCTTCATTGTGGGGGTCACCATTGTCTCCATGGGCACCTCCCTGCCAGAGCTACTCTCTTCCCTAGTGGGCATTGCCCAAGGGGCACCCGAGGTGGTGGTGAGTAATGTGATGGGCTCCAACATTGCCAACATCTGCCTGGTGATTGGGGTGGCGGCGATCATGAGCAAAAAGAGCTTGCGGGTGATGTACAACCTGGTAAGCGTTGACCTGCCCTTGTTTACGGGCTCAGCCTTTTTATTTACCCTGATGGCGTGGGACCAGGTCTTTACCCGAGGGGAAGCACTGCTGCTGGTGATCGGCTACATCATGTATCTGTTCTACATTCTCAAAAGCAGTGAAGAGTCTGCCCCAACACCGATACCCTCGATGGCTAATGATGCGGATGCCAGCGAGTCAGATTTACCCACAGGCACAGCGAGTTCTGCCGGTGCCCTACGGGAAGTTTTGATTCTGGTGTTAAGCGGCATTTTTATTTTTCTGGGGGCCAAGTACACCATCGACACCCTGATTGAAATTTCTGATCTCTTAAACATTGGCAGAGAGGTGATTGCGGTGAGTGCGGTGGCGCTGGGCACCTCTTTGCCCGAGTTGATTGTGACCATCAACGCGGCGCTGAAGGGTAAAGCAGAAATTGCGATCGGTAATGTGGTGGGCTCAAATATTTTCAATATTTTTGTGGTTATGGGGATCCCCGGATTAATCACGAACTTGCCCGTCCCGGAATCTGTTTTGAGCCAAGGCATTCCTACCCTGATATCCGCGTCCCTCATGATGTTTTTCGTAGCCCAAGACAATAAAGTCACCATTTGGGAAGGCTGGCTATTTCTGATGTTTTACATCTGGTTTATTGGCACCACCTTCAACCTGCTTTGACAAAAGGGGGCAATAGCACCCTACTTCACAAGGCCCCTAAGACTCAACGGCGTAAGTCTACTGGACTATTCCGGTCTCTGGCCCCCTTGCTCCTGCTGCCCCCCAGCCATCCGCAATAGTATGAGAACTGATGCCATCAGT
>CAYGVA010000066.1:0-18401 GCA_964353225.1 uncultured Leptolyngbya sp. | reverse complement strand
TGGTGGTGCCCCCAAAGGCGGCAGAAATGGTGCCGCTCTCAAAGGTGTCGCAGGTATAAATATCGTTGCCCATGGGGGTTTCCATGTGGACATGGGCGTCGATGCCCCCAGGGAATACCAGCAGACCGGTGGCGTCGTAGGTTTCGGCGTCTTCGGCATCGATGGTGCGGGCGATCGCTTCGATGGTGCCGTTGTCGATCAAGATATCGGCAACGTAATCATCAACGGCGGTGACAATCCGGCCCCCTTTAATTAGGACTTTGCCCATGCGCTCTGCCTCCAAGGCTATGTTGAACCAGGCTTCCCCCACGCATCAGGGCTCCAGGCTCCCTTTTCCCATGGGGTAATCACCCGAAAAGTGCTCTGAAAAGGTAGCAGGTCAAGGGCTTAGAAAACTGTCAACTTAGCGATATTTCTAGGTGGAAACCGGTTTCCCCAGCGATGAAACCTCCAACCATTCCCGTCACTTTGCCGCTGGCCAGCAGCACAACCACAGTTGCGTCGATTGTGATTGTGAATGCATTGCCAGCACCGCGCCAGAGCCCCCATCGCCAAACTGAGTTCAGAGGGTCGTACCCTTAGATATCTCTAACCTCAGACAGCCTAATCGGCATCATCATCTGAAGCACCATCGGAGGCACCGTCTGACGCTTCATACAAGGCGTCCAACTTTTCACGGGCATCATCGACGGAAATGGAACGCATGACCAATAGCGGCTCACGGGTCACTTTGCCCGTTTCATCCAGCATCTCCGGGTGGGGCGTACCCTGGCCTTGAGAGGGGCGGTTGCCTCCAGCAGAGGGGCGGGGATCGCGGCGGGCATCAGCACCCAAGATCATCATGTTGCGGATGAGGTTGCCTAGGGCTAATACCGCCAAAGCCACAAATGCCAAGAGGTACAGAGCATGAAACATGATTCTTATCAGGACCTAAGTGATCTACATGGGGACGAAAAACGCCTTAAGGTCCCCCAAGGGCCAACCTAAGGACTGCTAGGCAAACGCCATAACCATTAGATCTCCATTGTGACAGACTCTATGGGAATCAGCATGATCCCGCTAAGGGCTGATCGGGTTGATGGCGGGTGCAGGGGGTCGAGTCAAGACCTGCTCTGGGCTGACAGGGGGCTGACAAGGGGCTTGGCCTTGGGCCTGGAGGGGTTGCCAGCCCGATCGCCAGAGGCCAGCATTTTTGAGAGTGGCCGCATTAATCCAGAGGCGCACCGCATCGTCACAGGTGGCGACAATTTCTGCAAACACCAATGTCCCTTCGTTTTTGCGGTTCACCACTTGAAAGTGACGCCAACCCATGAGGGTAGATTGGGCGGTCCATTTAGAGCCAATCAGATGGGGGAATTTTTGCTTTTTGGCCATGGTGTTGAGGTTAGGGGATCCGTTTTTGGAGGGTGCGGATGTGGATGGCGCGGCTAGCTAAGGTAGCCACCCCGTCCTGAAGCTGCACATAAATTTTGCCCGAAAAGAGCTGGCGCAAGGTGTCGCGGCGATAGACCCGAATGCCATCGGCTTCTATTTCCAAGAAATACCCGAGTTCGGTGAGGGTGTCTTCTAGGGATTTCAAAAAGGTTTTGCGGTTGGTGAAGGGCACCTCCAGGGTCTTGGTGTGATTGTAGAAGCCACCCAATAGGCCCCCCACCGCTCCCACGACCAACGCCAGCTCCCCCGACACCCCGCTCATGCCGATGCCAAAGGTCTTGGCCGCGAGGAGCATAGATACCAGAGCTGAGCCCGAAAAGTAGTAGAGGCTAGCCAGGGCAAACCCTGGTCCGGTCGGGAGGATCAGGCTGGGACGAGCTGTGGTGGTTTTCGGTGACTCTGCCATGGGATGCATTGACCCAAAAGGACGGTTTACATTATCAAGCTTTATGGCTGACTCCACCTACCCCCTTCTCAAAAGGTGGGGGGATCAGGTCATAATCTCCAGAGGCATAACGTGTAAGGCTCCCATTTGCATGATTGATGTTGAGCATCTCCATAAGGTTTATGGCACGACAACGGCCATCCAGGATGTCACCTTCCGGGTAGAGCCGGGGGAGATCTTGGGATTTTTGGGGCCGAATGGGGCGGGTAAAACCACCACCATGCGGATCCTGACCGGCTATTTGCCCGCCACCAGTGGCACCGCTCGGGTCGCTGATTTTGATGTGCATCAAGATTCCATGGCGGTGCGCCAGCGCATTGGCTATTTGCCCGAGAGCCCACCGCTATATCTCGACATGACGGTGGCGGGCTATCTCCATTTTGTGGGGCGCATTAAAGGGTTATCGGCGGGCGATCGCCCGCGCCAAGTCGATTCTGCCATGGCCCGCTGCGGCTTAGCGGATAAGGCCGATGTGCTGATTCGCAAGCTGTCGAAGGGGTATCGTCAGCGGGTGGGCATTGCCCAGGCGATCGTCCATGATCCGCCGGTGATTGTGTTGGATGAGCCCACCTCCGGGTTAGACCCGCGCCAAAACAATGAGGTGCGGCAACTGATCCGATCCCTAGCGGGGGACCACACCATCATTCTCTCGACCCACATTCTGCCGGAGGTGAGCGCCACCTGTAACCGGATTGCCATTATCAATCAGGGGCAGGTGGTGGCGATCGATAGCCCCGAAGCCTTGATGAATAAGCTGGCGGGGGAACTCACCTATGAGGTGGAGGTGCGGGGTGATCTCGCGGCCATTGAACACCACCTCGGCACCGTGGCGGGGGTGGCCCTGGTGGCACGGCTGTCCCCTGAGACAACCGCTGAGGATAGTCACCGCTTTCGGGTGACGGCGGAGCAGGCTAAGGTACCGGGGGAAGCGATCGCCGCCACCCTGGTTAACGCTGGCTTGGGTCTGGGGGAATTACGCCGCCAGCAGGTCAGCCTGGAGGATGTGTTCTTGAATTTGACCACAGAGGAGTCGGTCGCTGACACTGATTTGCCCGTCACCGCCTCAGACGAATCCGGAAAAGCTGCCGGGGATAAATTTTAAAATGGTGACTTCAATGAAAACGGTGCTCGGTAACCTGGTGGCGATTTACCGCCGGGAGCTGCAAGGGTACTTTGCCTCCCCCCTCTTCTATATTGTGGCTGGGGTGTTTTGGCTGTTGGGGGGCTTCTTTCTGGCGGTGATTTTACTCAGCCCTGATGGGCTCATTGCCCAGGTGGCGCGCCAAGATCAGGCGGGACAATTGGGCCTGGGTGCGCCGAGCGTGGATGTGGCCTATGAGTTTTTGCAATATTACCTCGGGCTGCTGGGCTCCCTGTCGATGTTTGTGCTGCCGATCCTGTCTATGGGTCTTTATGCCGAGGAGCGCAAGCAAGGCACCCTGGAGCTGCTGGCCACCTCTCCCATTACCAACTGGGTGGTGGCCCTCGGCAAGCTGATGGCGGTGGTTACCTTTTACACCACGATGGTGCTGCCGTTGATGTTTTGCGAGGCGATCGCCCTCGGTGCCTCCGAACCGGCCATTTCCCCGCTCCTGATGATCATTGGCCACGGTGGGCTGATTTTGCTGGCGGCCAGCGTACTGTCCTTGGGGATGTTTCTCTCCTCCCTGACTAGCAGCACCGTGCTCTCGGCGTTCATGACCTTTGCCTTGGTCATGTTTTTGTGGATTGTGGATGCCTTGGCGCGATCGCTGCCCGGTGCCAGCGGTGAAGCCTTGGCCCACCTCTCGTTGCTAAAGCATTTCACCGACTTTACCCAGGGGATTCTCGACACCAGCGGTATTGTGCTGTTTGTCTCTTACATCCTCCTGGGTCTGTTTTTGACGGCTCAATCGATTGAAACCCTGCGCTTTCAGCGCAATTGACCGTGCCGTTTACCCGAAGCATTTTGGTTAATACCCTATGAGCGGACGATCTCTGTCTTCGCAATGGCTCAAGTTTCTGACCTGGCCCGGTCTGGCCTTGTCCACCGCTGGCCTAGTGGCCAGTGGTTTATCCGGCTGGCAATGGCTCCCCGCTGTGATGCTCCTGGTGGGAATTGGCTTGTTGTTAGTGGGCTTCAGCTTTAGTGGGGGCCGGTTCTGGCAGCAGCGATCCACCCAGGCAGGCACCAATGCCACGGTTGCCGTCTTGGCCCTGGTGGTGATTTTGGGCTTGGTCAACTTTTTGGCGGTGCGGTCATCGACCCGGCTAGACCTGACTGAAAACCAACTGTTTACCCTGGCCCCGGCCACCCAAACCATCACCCAATCCCTCACCACCCCGGTGAAGGTGGTGGTGTTTGATGTGGCCCAAAATGCCCAGGATGTGCAGATCTTAAAGAGCTATCGTCGGCAAACGGCCAACTTTAGCTACGAATATATTGACCCCTACGCCAACCCCCAGCAGGCCCAAGCCTTCGGCGTGGCGGCACCGGGGATGGTGTTTTTAGAGGTGGGAGAGGAACGCCGCTTTTTGCAATCGGTGGGCACCCCCGACCCCCAAGGGCTGGGGGCACCGGAGCGGCTATCGGAGCGGCGTTTGACCAATGCCCTCGACCAAATCGTGAACGATCGCACCCTCACGGTTTACTTCACCCAGGGCCACGAAGAACTCACCATTGACGGCAGTGCAGCGGGCTATGCCACCGCCGCCGCCAACTTAGAAGACAAAAGCTACACCGTCGAACCCTTGAATTTGGCAGAGGAGCAGGCGGTGCCTGCGGATGCGGATGTGGTGGTGGTGGCGGGTCCGGCCCAGGACTTTTTTGAGGGAGAGGCCAAGGCCCTACAGAATTACCTCGCACGGGGGGGCGGTGTCCTGCTGCTGCTAGATCCGCGCACGGATGGCGGCTTAACCCCGTTGCTGAATGATTGGGGGGTCGTCCTCGACGATCGCCTCGTCCTTGATACCTCCGGCTCGGGTCAGTTTGTGGGCCTCGGCCCAGCGGCCCCGCTGGTGTCAAACTATGGCCCCCACCCGATTACCCAGGAATTTGGCCAAGGGCGATCGTTCTTCCCCCTGGTGCGACCCATCGAAACCCAAGAGCTGGATGGGACAATCACCACACCGCTGCTGTTTACCAATGCCCAAAGCCAAGCGGAGTCGATTTCTGAGGATGGTGATCTGGCCTTTGATCCAGAAGCCGCCCCCGAGGGACCTTACGTCTTGGGGGTGGCCCTCAGCCGCCCGGTGTCTGACGAGGTTGATAACAGCGAGGATGACGCCTCAGCGAATGGGACCTCTACCCCCACCGACGCCAGTGAGGCGGCAGACCCCGCAGCAGATCCCCTGGCAGCCGATACCCCGGAACCAGACGCAGCGGATCTAGCCCCCTTGGCATCGGCCATTGCCGACAACAGCGAATCTCGACTGGTGGTGATTGGCAACTCTAGTTTTGCCAGCGATGGGGTCTTTGATCAGCAGCTCAATGGCGATGTGTTCCTCAATTCGGTTAGTTGGCTGGGGCAGCAGGGGGACGACACCCTGTCGATCCAACCGAAAACGGTGACCAATCGCCGTATTCTGATTACCCCCCAACAGCAAATTGGGCTGGGTATTTTCTCGTTGCTGGTGCTGCCCTTGCTGGGGTTGATTATGGCGATTTTGATGTGGTTACGGCGGCGATAAATCCATGGCGTTAAAGAAAAATACAGTGGTGTTGGTGGCGATCGCCCTCGTGCTCGGGGGGGCGGTGATCATCATGGAATCCCAGCGGGGCCAAGGCCCAACCGCCACCGAAACTGAGGGGGAAGCGGGGCCGATTTTCGACTTTTTGGAAACCGATGTCACCGGCCTGCACATCGAAACCCAAACCCAGGAAGTCACCTTTGAACGGGATGACCTCGGGTTTTGGCAAATGACGGCACCCGAAGCGGTTCCTGCGGAAGAGGCAGCGATCGCCTTTTTGCTGAGTCGCCTCAACACCGATGGTCGCCTCCGCACCATCACCGTCGATGCCGCTGACCAAGCCGATTTTGGTTTAGATGTGCCCCTAGCCACCGTCGATATCACCCTGGCCGATGGCACCACCCACCTGTTTGTATTGGGCGACCCCGACTTTAGCGGCAGCGCCTTCTATGCTTTGGTGGATCCGGCCTCGATGCCGCTGCCCGATGATGCCGGAGAGGTTGCGGCCTTGGTGGTTTCTGAGGATATCCTCAATGCCGTTGAGCGCCCGCTTGAAGAATGGCAGGTGACTGACCCGACTTCAACGCCAACCGACAGCCCCGCCTCGACGCCGGGTGAAGCAGAGAGCCTTACCCCTGAAGACTTGCCGCTTCCCGATTTATTACCCGCTGAAGAGTAAGCTTGAGCCCTTAATCCGATGACTACTGCCACCGCTACGCTACTGATTTCTTGCCCAGACCAGCGGGGCCTTGTGGCGAAACTGGCCAATTTCATCTACGCCAACGGGGGCAACATTGTCCATGCCGATCAGCATCGGGATGGGGAGTCGGGGTTGTTTTTATCTCGTCTGGAATGGTACCTAGAGGGGTTTAATCTGCCCAAGGATTTGATTGGTCCGGCTTTTCAGGCGATCGCCCAGCCCCTACAAGCGGATTGGCAACTGCATTTCTCCGACACGGTGCCCCGCATTGCCATCTGGGTCAGCCGTCAGGATCACTGCCTATTGGACTTGCTCTGGCGGTATCGGGCGGGGGAATTTGTGGCCGAGATTCCGCTGATTATCAGCAACCATCCCGACCAGCAAGCGGTGGCCGAGCAGTTTGGCATCGATTACCACCACATCCCCATGACCGCTGAAACCAAATCCCAGCAAGAATCCCAGCAGCTTGATCTCCTAAAGCGTTACGACATTGATCTGGTGGTGCTGGCCAAATACATGCAGATTGTGAGCGCTGACTTTATTCGCCAATTTCCCAACATCATCAACATCCACCATTCTTTTTTGCCCGCCTTTGTGGGGGCCAACCCCTACCACCGCGCCCACGAGCGGGGGGTAAAGATTATCGGAGCCACGGCCCACTACGTCACCGACAACCTGGACGCGGGGCCAATTATTGAGCAGGATGTGGTGCGCATCAGCCACCGGGATGGGGTGCCGGACCTGATTCGCAAGGGCAAGGACCTAGAGCGCATGGTGCTGGCCCGAGCGGTGCGCCTGCATCTGCAAAACCGCACCCTAGTCTATGGCAATCGTACGGTGGTGTTTGGCTAATCAGAAGGGCCGAGACCCAGAACAGTTAAGGCTAAAAGCTACCGGGTAGACGGGGGCCACCGAGGTTTACGAGAGGGTTCCAATGCCAAGATGGAGCACAAGCTGTATTCCCCCCGGCCCCCCCGGCAATATTTTCTGAATGACCGGCAATCTCCAGGGCAAAATCGGGCAGGGTGAGACAAGTGAGCTGGTGTTCGGCGGGGGCAAGATTAAAAACCCCTTCTAAAACCGCAGCGCTGACTCCAAATTCCACCGCGCCAATATCGATCGCGCCAAACAATCGGCTGCCCCCCCGTTGGTCAGTGGCAAGGTCCATCGCCAGCCCATCGTTACCGGCATTAATGGCCGGACTGCCGGGTGAGAGGGCATGGGTTTGGGTAGGGCCGCCATAGTTACCCAACGGCAGCAGCAGGGGATCTTGGCCGATGATATTGCGGCTGCCCCCCAGGGTGGCCCCACTCGGATCGCGGATGAGACTGCTGTTGGCAGTAAAGGTACCTGCAAGATCGGGGCCGGTTACAGCGCTGTCATTGGCCACAAGGGTGTTATTGAGCGTACCGGTGCCACTGCGAATATAAATGCCACCGCCATTGGTTCCGGCGGTGTTGAAGGCGATCGTGGTGTTGCGCAGGGTAGCATTGCCATTGTCGCGGAGGTATATGCCACCCCCTTCTAGGGTGGCAGCATTGCCAGAAATCGTGGCATTACTCACCGTCAGATTGGCATCGTTGTTGAAATAGAGCCCTCCCCCTTCTTCGCCGGCTGAATTGCCAGAAAGAGTAGAGTTACTGATGACTGCATTCCCTCGATCTTCAAAATTAATGCCCCCGCCATCGTCATTGGCGACATTGCCAGAGATTGTGGAATTCGTGAGGGCAACAACGCCATCATCATGCAAATAAATTCCCCCGCCGTTATCTGCCGCCGAATTGCCAGAAATGATGGAATTGCGCACCGTTAACAAGCCGTTGTTATCGACTCGAATGCCCCCGCCATCGCCGCCATTGGCAACATTATTAGAGACCGTGACGTTGGTGAGGGTTGCCGTGGCATTGTCACGGAAGTAAACGCCACCCCCATGGTCAAACAGTCCCCCATCTCCTGCTGTATTCCCAGAAATGATGGAGTCCTGAATCGTGAGGGTGCCATTTTCATCAAAGTTGATGCCACCCCCATCTCCGGTGACGGCGACATTGTCAGAGATGGTGGAATTGTTGGCAATCAGGGTGCCATTGTCGTCAAAGAAAATACCCCCGCCATCATCCCCCGCTGAATTGCCAGAAACAGCCGCATTTTGCAGGGTCAAGGTGCTGTTGTTGGTCAGCCGAATGCCGCCGCCATTGCCGGTGGTGGCACCGTTCTGAAGGGTGATGTTTTGGATGGTGGTGGTGGTGGCCGTGATGTCAAAGATGCGATCATTACCGCCGCCATCTACCGTGCCGCCATTGCCATCAATGGTGAGGTTCTCGGTGGCCCAGTCAAGATCACCGGAGGTGAGGGTGACGGTACCCGGCGTGGCAAAGATCACCAAGTCCCCTGCACTCGCTGCGGCAATTTGATCGCGCAATGTACCGGCCCCAGCATCGCCAAAGTTGGTCACCGTCAGCGTCGCTAGCTTGCCATGCCAATTTGCTAGGGTCTCCCCCGTAAAGGGATTCGCCGCTTCAATCGTGCCGGTGCTGTACTCCAGGTTCCAATCGCCCCCGTAGTTGGCGCTGCCCGTGGCATTGGTCGAGGCCACCACATCTGCCCCAGTCAACGCGGCCCACTGGGCCACAAAGGCTTCACCTTCTAACCCCAATGCCGTGAAGCAGCTATACAGCAACAGATCTGCCCCTGGCCCCAAGACCGATCGCCACTGCTGCAACTGCGCTTCGTAGCTCTCCAGACTAGCCCCATCTACCAAGGTGTGCCCCAGCCAGAAATAGCCCTCATTGCCCTCTGCCACCAGATTGATCGCATCTACTTTTTGGCCGGTTTCGGCCAAGTCATTGAGCGCATGGGTCACGGCAATAATGCCATCTTCTTCCCGCAAAATCAGCGTGGCGATGGTGCCCTGCTCGCCCCCGTAAAGCAGATCGTTAGGGTTGTCTACCCGCTGGTCAATAAAGGTGTAGGCCAACGGATCATCGCTATGCGCCGGAAAGATCACGACCGTTGGCCGCCCTTCAATTAAGGCGGGATCAACGGGAATCACCGACTGCTCTGCCAGCAAGGTGGCCTCTGCTGCCTGCACGGCCCCCACCGCTACCGCCCCATCCTGAAAGGTCTCACCGTTGCCCAGCACAATGGTCCCATCCGCCGATACGGTAACGGTATCGGCGGATGGGATGCCGTCTCCCGTCAAGTACGTGGCCAAATCGGTGGCTTGAATGCCGACGGCAGGTATCGCGTCCCCATCGTTCAGGGGCAGAGCGTCTAACACCAATGAGAGCACCCTGCCATCCTGACGAATGTGGATTTGTTGGGCCGACGGGATCGCCGCAATGGTGACGTTGCCCCCCGGTGCCGTTAAGGTGCCGGTACTCAGCACGCTGCTGCCCACCAACCACAGGGACTCGCCTGCCGTGACGGCCAAATCGGCTTGGTTGAAAATCAAACCCGTGTCGGTTTGGAACAGCAGTTGGCTGGGGTTGCCGACCAATGGGTCATAGTCGTTGCCGTTGATCGCACTAAAGAGGCCATCTTCAAAGCCAATGGCGGTGGCGGTGGTGGCGGTAAAACTGGCGGGCACATAAAGACTGGCACCGGTGCCAAAGATCCACCCTGAGGGGTTGACCAGGTAGAGGTTGGCGTTGCTGCCGGAGAGTTGAATCAAGCCATCAACGATGCTGACGTTACCGCCGGTAACCCGACCCAGCACGTTTTGAATGGTGGGCTGGGTGAGGAAATGGGCCGTCTCCCCCGCATTCAGGCCAAAGCTATCGAAACTATGGAACAGGTTCTGGCCCGCCTGGGTGCCACCCTCGATCCGGTAGGTGGTGTCGTCGCGGGTGACCTGGGTGCCGGTGCCGTCGGGAGCCGCAGTGATGGACTGCGCCCAGGCCCTTTGCCAGGGAATGCAGCTGATACCGCAAAGGAGGCCACAGGTGGCGACATGAATCCACGGGTCCGAGAGGCATGGGGGAGCCGTCATGGGAGATGATTGGTGTAGATGCAGTGGTGAAACCATGGAGGACGCAGGTCATTTTCAAGCCTGGATGGGCCATGTTAATGAATGCGCCATACATTTTTCTACCGTCACTTTATATGTTCTGAAGATGGCGAAGAATAGTAGGTTTACCTTGTCTCAGGCATTATTTGCGACACCATCATGCAGAGTAGAGGAGTCATGGTGGGTGGGATGGGTTGATGTCGGCGTAGGGGCACCTCTACTGACAAAACAGCCTGCCATTCCAAGCCTGCATGGGGTCAGGAGGCCTGCCCCTACCCTCGATCAAAACCGAGTAGGGGAGCGGTTTCCGCGCCCAACCCTGGTTGTTCATTGCCCAAAATCGCCTAACAAAGCGCTTTTCCAGATTGTTCTCAAATTGAGGATTTTGATGGCAAGGTCAACTAGCTAGACCCAACGGGAAAATTAGCTAGGACTCAGGTGCCGTTGGCGGTTTCTCGGCGGGGGGCTTTTTCTCAGCGGTTTTTCTGGCAGCAGGTTTTCTGGCGGGGGTTCTGCGCGGGGTCTTTTTCGCCGTGGTGGTGGTTTTGCGGCGAGACTTAGCCGCAGCTTTCGGTTTGGTTGTCGTTTGCTTAGGAGCAGTTGCACCAGGTGTCATCAGCGTTTGCCGCAGCTCATTGCGATGCTCGGGGTTGAGGTAGCGCATTTGTAGGGCTTGCCACTGACCCCAAGCCTGGTAGCGGCTCTGGGTGAGTCGGGCTTGGAAGGTGGGGAGTTGGGTTTCCCATTTTGGCAATGCTTTGTCTAAAAACGCCGCCAGCACTAGGCTGTCTTGCAAGTTGCCAAGGATATCTTGCAAGGCTTGGAAGTTGGCCAGATCGGCATTGAGGCGATCGCCATATTGATCGGCCACCAGCTGAAGCTGATATCTGACCCGCTTGACCTGTTTGCGCAAGCCGTGGAGTTGGGGGTGATCAACACAGGCATCAATGGCGTCAGGGTCCATAGTGGCCATGGGTTGGGGCTGACCCTGTTGGGTATCAGTGGCGATCAGCCAGCCGGGATGGAGCCAGAGCCGACTGAGTAACGGCACCGTCAAATCGGGGAGGACCATGACGGCAGGGAGGGTTCCGAGGCTGCCACAGTCTGGGGATTGGATCCATTGGGTGAGGCGGGTTGTGAGGTGTTGGTAGCGATCGCCCTTGAGCGTCGCCTTGACCTGTTTCAACGCCCGCTTGCGTTGCTGGCGCAAATATTTGAACCCCTTTTGGAGGATTTGGCCTTCCGCCTCGGGCAGATCCGGTAAGTACTGTTGCTGCAAGAGGTCGGCAATCACGTCTAAATCTCGCAGTTGGCTGAGCTTGCGGCCAAGATTGGCCACATCGGGTTCACGGGCCGCTTTGGGTAGCATCAACACCGGTTCAAACACCTGCATCGCAGTTCGTAGCCGTCGCATGCCCACCCGCATCTGATGTAAATCCTCAGGATCGCGATCCTTCAGCACCGCCGCTTGGTAGCGCGTTGCTTTGGACAAATAATTGCCGATGGTTTCAACGGCAAGGGCTTCTAGGGTGATAGGGGAGGTCATGGTCGTCTAACAAGGTGCGATTGCTTTCATTACGCAACTGCTTATGCGCTCTAGACTATCAATTTAACTTTCTATTAACCTTTTGCTAGGGAACGATGCCCTCAGGGAGTTCCTGGATGTGTTGAGCAATGGCACCGGGATGGGTGAGCCAAACCCGATCGCTATCCTGCGCGGCGTCTTTGGCAATATGCGCTAGAGCCCGCCGCAAATGCTTGAGTCGGAAGGGTTGCCCCATGATGTAGGCGTGGAGGGCAATCCCGAACACCAAGGGTTGTTTCAGGGACTGCTGCTTCATTTCGTCATATTGATCAATAATCATGTCGGCGAAGACAGAGGCGTCGGTGCGGCGCACGGCGATCGCCGGAATGTCGTTAATTTCTTGGGGATAGGGCATGGCCAGAATCCGCCCCTGGCGGGTTTTGAACCACACCGGTTGGTCATCGCAGCACCAGTCCAGCTGATAGTGATACCCCGCCTCTTGCAGCAAATCGGGGGTGAAATCACTTTGGTCAATCCAGGGTCCCAGCCAGCCCTCAGGTTTTTGGCCTTCATGGCGGGCCAGGGTATCGGTGGTCTCACGAATCAGCTCGGCTTCTTCGTCCTCAGGGAGATAGCTTTGTCGCTCGGCATTAGTGCGGCCATGGGCAATGATTTCGTCCTTGCGATCGCGAAAGGCCGCAACCACCTCAGGGCAGTAGTCATATAGGGTGGAATTCACTAGGGCGGCAACGGGCAAATCGAGCCCATCAAACAGGTCTAATAGTCGCCAGACCCCCACCCGGTTGCCGTAGTCACGCCAAGCATAGTTGAGCACATCCGGTTGCGGACCACCGGGAGCCAGCGAGGCCCCGAGCCCTTCCCCAAAGGCAAAATGCTCTAGGTTGAGGGCGATATATACCGCTAATCGCCTGCCGTCGGGCCAACTGTAATCGGGGCGATGGGCGATCGCGCTATAGCCATACCGTCCGTGACTGGATAACTGCAAGGTCAACCTCTCTGTCTTTGCTGGGCCACTATCGGCAGATTCTGTGGGCAGATCATCTACACCAGCATTACCACAATGCCGATCACGACACTGATTACCCAAGGGCAAAGTGTGTCATCAGACACCAGCTTCTGTGACTGATATCAATGCAGGGCTAGATATCAAACAGACCTGCACCTGACGGAGAACACCGAATTCCTTCAGCGAAACCTGGGGGAAAGGCTGTTTCTTTAACTAACGCAGCACAAACCCATTCCACTGCGTTCATAGCCCCCAATTCCCGTGGAGATTATCCCCATGTCCCCCCAACAAATCGAAGGTCTCTGGCTCTGTTTAGCCATCACCCTCATGACCCTAACCGTTAGCCCCCTGGTGGTTTGGGGCATTGGGGGGCGCAGCGCCTAAGGTTTCGTTTTCCCTGAGAGAGACAGCAGCACACGACATCCCTGGTTACGGCTGGGGGTGTTTTTTTGTCGCGCGCCTCGGCTCGGCTGGTGCCCCGACCCTGCCGCCGATAGCCCGTCCCATCAGTCACCCTTCTGGCGTTTGTGGGCATACATCTGCTGGTCCGCCACTTGCAACAAATCGGCTAGGGTATGGGACCGACCCACCTTGTAAGCCGCAGTACCCACACTGTAAGCCAGGGTGTATTCCCAAGTCGCCTTGGTGTTGTCATCGGCCAAATTTCGATCCAATCGCTTGAGAATCTGCTCGATTTCTGTTGCATCCACCTGACTCAGCAGGGCAACAAACTCATCGCCGCCCAGCCTGCCAATCACATCAGCGTCTCGAAAGGTGTCTTTCAATATGTCAGCAAAGGTAATCAGGGCGCGATCGCCCGCCGCATGGCCATATTGGTCGTTGATGGCCTTAAACCCATCCAGATCAAAAAGCAATAAAGCGGCTTGCTGCTGCAAACGCTGACACAGTTTCAGGGTATGGGACCCGACGGCCATAAAACCGCGCCGGTTCAATATCTGCGTCAAATCATCTATCGTGGCCAGCCTTGCCGCAGCCAGTTCTTGCTCGGCCATGCGCCCCAGATCGCACAATAGCGATTGATCTTCTGAGTTCATCACCCGTGGGTTGTGGTCAATTAGGCACAGCGTGCCGAGGGTGATACCCTTCGAAACCCGCAAAGGGACGCCAGCATAAAAGCGAATTTTTGGCTCGTTGACCACCAGCGGATTATCGCAAAAGCGATAGTCGAGTAACGTGTCGTTCACGATAAAAACATCACTGCCGAGGATAGCGTGACCACAAAAGGAAATCTCGCGGGGCGTCTCGCGAGTGGGTAGCCCTTGGCAGGATTTGAACCATTGGCGGTTCACGTCCACCAAACTGACCAAAGCAATCGGCACATTAAACAACCGCTTGGCCACTCGGGTGAGGCGATCAAACCGTTCTTCCGGTGCTGTATCGAGTAAATGTAGGGCTCTCAGCGTATCAAGTCGATCTACTTCATTGTCTGGGTATTGCGGTATTTTCATGGCGATTTAGCACGCCGCCCCCCCAGGGAAGCAGGCGCAAGGGGGCGGCCCATTTTTGGGTATTTCGCATCTGATGTTAATGGTTGGGGTGATGCAAAACTAATTCTGCGCTTTGTCGCAAGCACCTGAAGCGTCCTCAGAAAGGCTTGAAATGTGCGCTTCACAGTCGCAAATCAGCGCATTTCGTATTTTGTGGACAATCTTGCCCAAAAGGCTTCAGAAAATATGCTTAATGGGGGTCATCACTGTCAGACATGCTCAAGATGGCTAGGGCGATTGCCTGCCATACTCTCACTACATCAAAATGAATGCAAACCCCCGCTTCGTCAGCCCTGGGGAGATTGCCGAACACCCAAATACCGGCTGTCGGGCAATAGCTAATGGCCTGACAAAACAGCCTGCCATCCCCATCCGGCATGGGGTCAGGAGACCTGCCCCCTAACCTTAACGAAACCCTCGTAGGGAAGCGATTGCCGCGCCCAACCCTGGTATGTTCATTGCCCGAAATCGCCTTAGCGGCAGTTTGAAAAGGGGGTAGGCCAGTACCCATCCAGCCGAAAAAAGACCAGCCAGTTCTCGGCTGGCCTTTTGGTGCAAGGAAGATGATTGACCCATTCGGAGTCGAGCCTCACACCAAACCGGCACACTCGCTCCCCATAATCAGGCCGTTAGGGAAACGAGTGCAAGCTTCGATTAGAGCAGAACTCAGCAAAACTCAATAGGTCACCAGACCAGCATTAGCCCGCTTAGTCTTTGTCGAGATTCTCTTGCCGTAAGTCATCCAAATTGACGGCATCTTTATCTAAGTTTTCTTGGCGCAACTGGTCAAAGTCGACGCCCTTAACTTGCAGCTCAACCACGGCATCTTTCTCTAGATTCTCACGACGCAGTTGGTCAAAGTCGATGGCGTCTTTGTCAAGGTTTTCTTGACGCAGTTGGTCAAAGTCGATGCCCTTAACTTGCAGCTCAACCACGGCATCTTTCTCTAGGTTCTCGCGGCGGAGGGTGTCGAAGTCAACAGCGCCTTTGTCCAAGTTTTCTTGGCGCAGCTCGTCTAAGTTAGGCGCAGCGTAGGTGGCAGGGGCAATGGCAACAGCAGCGATGGTCAGGGCGGTGAAGGCGATGGCGAAGCGTTTCATAATTGTGGACTCCTTGTTGATGTGTTTGGTTAATCAATCATCTTGAGTCCTACTATCGCTGGGCTCTCTGAGGGGCTGCTGACGGGTAAATAAGCGGGCCTTAATGGCTCCCTGAGAAACCTGAGGGGCAACTGACAAGGAGATGATGATGGCATCAACCATCGCCAAAGGTGGCACGTCAATATCCTATTCCCTAGTACAAGGTAACCGTCCCCTGAGCGGAGTCGAAGGGGACTTTTTCGGGAGATCTGGCTTCGACTCCGCTCAGCCAGCGTAATGTGTGGGACGGTTACAGTACAAGAGCACGTAATTCCGACCTAAAATTCGATTTAAATGCTGAAATCATCAAAAAAAGATGGTTTTTCCCTAAGGCTTTAGACCCAAAAAGAGCATTAAACCTCGTCTAACTTGAAACCCCCAGCCCCTCACCCTAAATCCCTCTCCCCTGGGGAGAGGGATTTAGGGTGAGGGGCTGGGGGTAGGGATGATTCATTTAGCAGAGAAAAGGCTGAGATGGCCCATGGGCCATGCCAAACATCGTGGCCATGTTGAACGACTGCAACGAAATCTCGACGAAGCGATCGTTGCAAAGGCCCAGCAGTAACCCTGTCCGCGAGGTCCAGGACGGCGGTGCGTCCTGGTGGTAGGCCGAAGGACGTGCGTAGCGGGGGTCTGGGGGCAATCCAAAGGCCCCCAGTAGAAGCGAATCACTGTTGACCGCAATCTTCGCCTTAGCTAACCGGTTTGAACAAAGACAGTTTTTCTTCCGATAGAGAATCAACCCTAGGGGCTGGGGGTGAGGGGCAGAACTACGGTTCTCAACATGGACTGGGTTTAATAAACCGCTAGGCAACCCTGTACAGATCAGGGATGCGTTAGCGCCTCAATCTTTCGGCAGCAACACGGCAAAATCTTGCCCCTAAAGCATTTCATTTTTCTGTGTGATTGAGTTTGTGATTTCCAGGGTCTATAAAGACAGGTCATGATCTGTCAAAGCAGAGAAATTATACATATTTTTTAGGGTCAATCTCGTTGAATACTTTACTTTTGAAAGCCTTAGGTTGTTTATCAATAAACATTTCAAAATGTCGACATTCAGGTGATCTGAACTGTCCTCCCCTGGGCTGGTCTGTAAGCTGGAGGGGCACTGAAGCGCATCTGTTAAGAGGGTTGCCGGTTAGAGATTCTACGGGCTCCGGTCTTGTCGAAAATCCCCCCTGAGTCCAGCCCGGTCGGCACCTCATTGCGTCAGATTTTGCCGCTATTAAAGGGATGCCTTGTCATGGCTGCTGCATCGCTGCAAGATCAATCCACCCAGACCCCAATCGCTGGGATTGCCCCTGGATCGGGGGGGAGCGATCGCCGTTTCAAGGTTCTAGACATCACCATGAAGCGGCACCGCCACCAGCCCGATGCCCTCATTGAGGTGCTGCACCAAGCCCAGGCTGCCTTTGGGTATCTGGAGCTGGAGGGGTTGACCTATGTGGCTAAGGGACTGAAGTTACCCCTGAGCAAGGTTTATGGGGTGGCCACGTTTTATCATCTCTTTTCCCTTAAGCCCAATGGGGTGCATACCTGCGTGGTCTGTTCGGGCACCGCCTGCCACGTCAAGGGGGCCAGTGCTGTCATTGCGGCATTAGAGGCGGAGTTGGGGATCAAGGTGGGGGAAACCACCGCCGACAACCAAGTTTCCCTGGTGACCGCCCGCTGTTTGGGGGCCTGTGGTCTGGCCCCAGCCCTGGTGCTGGATGAGGTGGTCAGCGGCAGGCAAAGTCCAGACACCGCCCTGAGACAGATTCGGGCGTTGTCGGGTGAGTAGGGATTGAACCATGGACATTACCGAACTCCACGAGATTGCTCAGCAGGCCCGAGATCGCCGTAAGCCCACCCGCATCCGGTGCTGCACCGCTGCCGGTTGCCTGTCATCGGGGGCCGCTGCGGTTAAAACCGAACTCACCCAAGCCGTCAAGACGGCGGGCTTAGCAGATCAGGTCGAGGTGTGCAGCGTGGGCTGTATGCGCTTTTGCGGCCATGGTCCTTTGGTCGCGGTGGATCCCAGCAACACCCTGTACGAACGGGTGACCCCCACCGACACCCCTTCTATTCTCACCGCCCTGAATGGGGGCAAGGCCACAGCGGTCCAGGCCGATCTGGGGCATCCGTTTTTTGCCCAGCAACAGCCCATCGTGCTCGAAAATAGCGGCATCATCAACCCCGAATCCATTGACGATTACATTGCCGCTGGGGGTTACGAGCCCCTACACCACGCCTTGACCGACCTCACCCCCGAGGAAGCCTTGGATGAGGTCACCCGCAGCGGTTTGCGGGGGCGGGGCGGGGGCGGCTACCCCACCGGGTTGAAATGGGCCACGGTGGCGAAAATGCCTGCGGGTCAAAAATATGTGATCTGCAATGCCGATGAAGGGGACCCCGGCGCGTTTATGGATCGCAGTGTCTTGGAGAGCGATCCCCACCGGATTTTGGAAGGGATGGCGATCGCCGGTTATGCGATCGGGGCCAACCACGGCTTTATTTACGTGCGGGCGGAGTATCCCCTGGCGATTCAGCGCTTAAAGAAGGCCATCCAGCAGGCTAAGCGCTACGAGCTATTGGGCAGCCAAATTTTCGACGCGGCCTTCGATTTCAAAATCGATATTCGCATCGGTGCGGGGGCCTTTGTCTGCGGAGAAGAAACCGCGCTGATGCATTCCATCCAGGGGCAACGGGGCACCCCCCGACCGCGCCCCCCCTACCCCGCCGAGTCAGGGCTGTGGGCCTGTCCCACCCTCATCAATAATGTCGAAACCTTGGCCAATATTCCCGCCATTCTGCGCCATGGGGGGGACTGGTATGCCGGGATTGGCACCACCACCAGCAAGGGCACCAAGGTGTTTGCCCTCACCGGCCAGATTGCCAACACCGGCCTTATCGAGGTGCCCATGGGCACCCCCCTGCGCCAAATTGTGATGGCCATGGGCGGTGGTGTT